>NZ_DASVSI010000012.1:0-69623 GCF_036388155.1 Hymenobacter sp.
AACGCAGCGTCGCCGAGTATTTTGATTACTACAATCACGAACGGCTGCATTCCAGCATCGACTACCAGACGCCCTATCACCCTCACCAACAGCTTCTTCAACTTAGTGCCCTAAACTGTCCAGCGTAACTAGACCACCTCAAATTTATATGAGCTTTACGCTCTTATACATACTGCAAACGACTTCTTGCAGTATGTGGAATCCATTCTCTTCATACCGCTATCGATTTCCAACGCTGCCTGTCAACTTCCTACGCTACCGCCAGCGCCAGCAGCAGCCCCGCCAGCGTAGCCCCCAGCTTGGGCCAATTCAGCCGGTGCTCGGGGCTGGTTTCGAAGAGGATGGTGGTGGAAACGTGCAGGAAGTTGCCCGCCACGAGCCCCAGCAGCGTGGCGTAGAGGCCGCCGCTCAGCAGCTGTTCCAGCGCCACGTAGTTGCTCACGAGGATGCCCACCGGCGAGGCCAGCGCAAACACCAGCAGCCAGGGCCACACCCGGTTGAAGCTGCCAAACCGCAGCCGCAGCAGCGTGGCCAGCGCAAACGCCGCCGGCATGTGGTGCAGGGCCACGCCCACCACTATGGCGTAGAAGTTCTGGCTCATGTGGCCCACCTCGGGGGTATGCACCAAGATGCTGCCTTCCAAAAACGAGTGCACCACCAAGGCGCCCAACAGCAGGAAGGGAACCCGGGCGCCCGCGTCGTGCGGGCCGTGCGCCGGTTCGTGGTGCACGTGGCCGTGCTCTACGCCCTGCGAAAGCACTTCCAGCAGCAGCTGGCCAAAAAAGCCGGCCAGCACCCAGTAGCCCACGCGCGTGGGGTGCTCGGGGAGCATTTGCAGGGCTTCGGGCAGAATGTGCGTGACGGTGAGCGTGAACAAGTACGCCCCGCTAAAAGCCAGTAGCGGCTTCAGCCACTGGCTGCCCCGCGCCACGGGCACCCGCGCCGCCGCCGCGCCGGCGCCGAGCACCGTGAGCAGCAGCAAAAAAATAGCAAACCCCATCAGAGAAAAATGAAGAATGAAGAATGAAGAATGAGGAATGAATCGGGCCCGAGGGCTCGTTCTTCATTCCTCATTCTTCGTTCTTCATTCAAAGAAAGCGGCCGGCTTGCTCCCGTTAACCGGTGAGCAGCGCGGCTACTCGAAAAGACGTTGCGGCGACGTGGCCAGCCGCTTAGCGCTGTACCTCGTGGCCGTCCGCCGTGGTGTCGGCCTGGCTGGACTTGCCGGCGTCGTTCATCTTGCCGCGCTTGCGCAGGCCTTCCTCGGCGTTGGCCGTAATGGCCGACTCGGCCGACGGCTTGGGGCGCTGGTCCAAATCAGCTGCCGAGCTGATGGGCTTGGTGATGGCGCCGCCCTTGGCCTGGTTGGGGGCGTACACGGTGTTCTGGTCGAAATTGTCGGACGGCCGCGTGCCGGGCGCAATCATGTCGAGCGATACTTTGTCGTCGGGCCGCCAGTCGGAGGGCTCGCTGCTGCAAGACGACAGGGCCAGAGAAGCGGCAGCCGCGGCCAGCAACAGGGTGTGGGTCAATTTCATCGGGGTAAAATTAGCAGGGTAAGAAAAGACGAGATAACGTGGGCCGCGCAGCGCGGCCCGGCCTCCCAAAACGGCGGCGAGCCTTACACGGTTGTGGCGCCGGCCTCGGCCGGCAACAGGTTTTTGCGCCGCAGCAGGGCCTCGAACAACTTCACATCGTTGGGCGAATTGAAGATGCGCTGGGGCAAATGTAAAAACACCGGCACGTCGAACGTGCGCGCCAGCCACAGGCGCCACGCCGCCAGGCCTTCCGGCGGGGTGCCCGGCTTGAGGTAGAGCAGGTAGGCGTCGGGGTCGCGACGGGCGCGGCCTATCATGTCCCAGGTCAGCTGCATGGCTTTTTCGGGGCCCACGCGCAGCAAGAGCTGCTTCTGGTCCATCTCGAAGCTCATGCGCTCAAACAAGGGCTTGCTCTGCTCCATCTGCGTCACGCCGGTCACCTGGGCCGAGCGGAACAGCACAAACAGCACCGTGAGCACCACGGCCAGCACCAGCCACCACCACGAGGGCGCAAAAATGGCGGGCAGCAGGCCCAGGGCAAACGGAATCAGGGCGTACACCCAGTCTTTCTTCCACACTTCGCCCATCACCATGCGGGTGTAGGCGTCGGTAGTGAGTTGCGATTTCTTGGTGCGAATGGCCAGCGGCGAAGCCTGCTGGGCCTGGCGGAAGCCGCCGCCTCCGCCGCGTTGGTTGGGTTGGTTCATGGTTGGTTGTCAGGTGTTAGTTGTCAGGTTCCTGCTGTTGGTGTCATCGGTGTTTCCTGACAACTAACAACCAATGACTGACAACTAGTTTAATACGCTTTCAAGCTCAAATCGAGGCTTTTTACGGAGTGGGTGAGGGCGCCCACCGAGATGTAGTCGACGCCGGTGCGGGCCACGCTGGCAATGGTTTGCTCCGTGATGCCGCCGCTGGCTTCCGTGGGGAAACGGCCGTCGATGAGCGCCACGGCTTCGCGCAGCTGCTCGGGGGGCATGTTGTCGAGCATGATGCGGGCTATGCAGCCAGCGTCCAGCGCCTGCTGCACTTCGGCCAAGGTCCGGGTTTCGATTTCGATGGGCATCTGGCGGCCGGTTTGGGCCAGGTAGGCGCGCGAGGCGGCAATGGCCTGGGCCACGCCGCCGGCATAGTCCACGTGGTTATCCTTCAGGATAATCATGTCGAAGAGCCCGTAGCGGTGGTTCACGCCGCCGCCAATGAGCACGGCCCACTTCTCGCACAGGCGGAAGTTGGGCGTGGTTTTGCGGGTGTCGAGCAGTTTGGCCTTGGTGCCGGCCAGCAGCGTGTTGAGGTGCGCCGTGTAGGTGGCGATGCCGCTCATGCGCTGCATGCAGTTGAGCACCAGCCGCTCGGCCGTGAGAATGCTGCGCGCGGGCCCTTCCACCGTGAAGGCGATGTCGCCGTGTTTTACCGGCGTGCCGTCGGCGAGCAGCGGCGTGAGGGTCAGGGCCGAATCCACGGCGTGGAAGATGAGCGGGGCCAGGGCCGCGCCGGCCAGCAGGCCTTCGCCCTTTACCAGCAGGTGGGCGCGGTTGTGGGCGTCGGCCGGGATGGACGACAGGGCCGAATGGTCGCCGTCGCCCACATCCTCGGCCAGCGCCGTGCGGATGAAGGTAGCCAGCGCCTCGGGCGTGAGGTAGGAAGCTTGGGGGATTTGCACGGCGCAAAGGTACGCCCCCTGCCTTTGCGGATAAAAACGAACTGCCAGAAGAACCGCCCGTGCGGCGACATAAAAAAAGCCCCAACCTGGAAAGGTTGGGACTACAGATTATTCTTTAGTAAAATCCATGGTGTCAATCTCGGGCGCCCCGCGGGAGGGCTTCAGCTTGACGAACACCCGGTAGGTGCCGCTGGCGCCGGTATAGCGGCCAATGGCGTACTGAATGTGCTCGCGGCTCTCGCCCTGGTGAATAAACTCAAAGCTGCTCGGCGCATTCTTGCCAAAAAAGTCTTTCACGACGATTTCGGCCTGCGTGGAATTGTAGGTTTTTTTATCGCCGTCGAAGCCAATCTCTACGGTAGAGGCCAGGTACTGCGACAGCTCGCGGGACGAACCGTTGCGAATGGCGCTGCGCACCGGCGCCAGGTTGTCGGCCTGCGCCTGGGCGGCGCCGGCACCAAAGAGGAATAGCCATCCTAAAAATAGCGTCCTAATCAAATAACGTTTCATTTATCGGAGTAATAAGTGCGTCATGCGCGGCGGGTTGAAAGCGAAAATGGTGCCAGTAAGTGAAAGGGACTGTTAAACAATCCGTAAACCAAGTTAACGGCCAAGTGGCCGCAACGTTGGGCAAGAGGCAACAGGAAATAGCCCGCGAAGGTAGATAATTCCAACCTGAAGGCGAGGCACCCGTATCTTTACGCCATGAATAAACAGGTTTTGTTGGTGATTCTGGACGGATGGGGAATTGCGCAGAATTCGGCGGTTTCGGCGGTGGATGCAGCCAATACGCCATTCTATCACGCGCTGTTGCAGCGTTTTCCGCATAGCAGGCTGCAAGCGTCGGGCGAGGCCGTGGGCCTGCCCGAAGGCCAGATGGGCAATTCGGAGGTGGGCCACATGAACATCGGCGCTGGCCGGGTGGTCAACCAAGAGCTGGTGCGCATCGGCAAGTCCATCCGGGAGCGGAAGCTGGGCCAGATGCCGGCTTTGGTGAAAGCGTTTGAATACGCCGTGGCCAACGATAAGCCCCTGCACCTCATCGGCTTGCTGAGCGACGGCGGCGTGCACTCGCACATCGACCACGTGAAAGCCCTGTGCACCATTGCCTACGAAGCGGGCGTGCGACGCGTGTACGTGCATGCCTTCACCGACGGCCGCGACACCGACCCCAAAAGCGGCGTGCGCTACCTCAACGAGCTGGAGCAGTCGCTGGAACGGAGCGGCGCCAAAATCGCCTCGGTGGTGGGCCGCTACTACGCCATGGACCGCGACCGCCGCTGGGAGCGCGTGAAGGTGGCCTACGACTTGCTCACCCACGGCATCGGCACGCCGTCGCAAAACCTGATTCAAACCATTCAGGAGCAGTATAAAGAAGGGGTAACGGATGAATTTCTGAAACCCATCGTGAAAACGGGCGGCGACGGCCAGCCCCTGGCCACCATTCAGGAGGGCGACGTGGTGCTGTGCTTCAACTTCCGCACCGACCGCGGCCGCGAAATCACGGAGGTGCTGACCCAGCAGGACATGCACGCCTTCCAGATGCAGCGCCTCAACCTGCACTACCTCACCCTGACCAACTACGACGACACGTTTGTGGGCGTGACGCCGGTGTTCGAGAAGGACAACCTGGACAATACGTTGGGCCAAGTGCTGGCCGCGCACGGCAAAACCCAGATTCGCATTGCCGAAACCGAGAAGTACCCGCACGTCACGTTCTTCTTCTCGGGCGGCCGCGAGACGGAGTTTGAAGGCGAAAAGCGCATCCTGCGGGCCTCGCCCAAAGTGGCGACTTACGACCTACAGCCCGAAATGAGCGCCGCTGACCTGCGCGACGCCCTCATCCCAGAGTTGCAAGCCAAGTCGGCCGACTTTATCGTGCTCAACTTTGCCAACCCCGACATGGTGGGCCACACCGGGGTGTTTGAAGCCGTGGTGAAGGCCGTGGAAACCACCGACGCCTGCGCCCAGGCCGTGGTGGAAACGGCCCTGGCCAACGGCTACGCCAGCATCATCATCGCCGACCACGGCAACGCCGAGTTCATGCGCAACGCCGACGGTTCGCCCAACACCGCGCACACCACCAACCTGGTGCCCTGCATCCTGGCTGACCCCGATTACGTGGGCACCCTGGCCGACGGCAAGCTCGGGGACCTGGCTCCCACGATTCTCGAATTGATGGGCTTGCCCCAACCCGTGGAAATGACGGGTCAGAGCTTGTTGCGTCGCAGCGTTGCAACTGTACCGAATGCGTAAGCGCAAGGCCAGGCCAGTAAGCCTTGTACCCCGAAATTTCATTTCGGCCCGTCAATACGTTTCCATGGGCCGAAATGAAATTTCGGGGTACTCGTTCCTAATAGGACTGGTAGCGGTGTGGACGCTGGCCGGCTGTGGCGACTCCGCGCCGGCAGCCGCGCCAAACCGGCGCCCGCTGTACTTCGATGTGAAGGGCTTGCTGACGCAGCAGGTGGAGCAGTTGGCCCAACGCCGGGCTGCTGTGACCAAGCAGGTTAGCCTGCGCGGTGGCGCTCTGGAAACGGTGCGCGTGCCCGCTGTGAAGTGGAACGATGAGCTGCAAATCTTCTTTCAGGCCGACATCAACAAAGCCGCGCTGCGAGGCGCCTACCGCGTCGACTCGATGCCGATGCCCAATGGGCTTTTGCGCCGGACCTACACCCGGCTGCCCGGGCAGCCCAATGCGCCCGTGGCCCGCCTGACCGTGGTGCAGCAAGGCGCGGTGGCGCAGGAAGTGGCCGCAACCATCGTGCAGGACAACCCGCTGTTTTCAGCGCAAAAGCAACTGCGGTTTCAGCTGCAGGACGGCAAGCTGCGCCGCTACGAGGTAGTGGGTACCCAGAAACTGGTGCTCTTTGACACCCTGCGCTACGCTGCCAGCGGGCAGGTGGAGTAGGGGAGCAGCGTGGGTAGCCGTTGCTCTATGGCTTGAACTCGTAGGCACCCATGCTCGGCTGCGCGAGGCGTTGCAGGTTCAACAAATCCGGTAAATGCGGGGGAGGCCCCGCGGCCACACTCCGACGGACTGCCGACGGCGAAGTGAGTTGCAGGCTATAGTCGGGGCGACTGCTGACCAGCGACGTGCGCTTAAATAAAGGGTCCTCGTTGACCAGGTTGTTGGCGCTCGCGCCCCCTATTACCGAGGGCGTGGTGGCGTATTCCTTGGTTCGCAGCAAGGAGTTGGTGATGACGACCTTGTAATCGGCCGCCGTGCCCGTGTAGTTTTTAAAGAACAGCTCGTCGTCGAACGAGCCCCACACGATGGAATTGCGAATGCGGATGTCGGTGAACAGCTTCACCCGCTCGTCGGTTGCTTTCTCGTTGGTGAAGCTGAACGAGGAGGTTTCGCGGCGGAAAGAAGGCGTGAAATTGGCCACCGTGCAAAAGTTGAAATCGTACACGCCGCCGCCCACGCCCACCACAGCGTACTCACCGCAGTTCGTGAACAGGCAGTTGGTGGCCGTGACGTCGCCCGAGTAGCTGATGACCCCACCGCCGGCGCTAGCCGTGGCATTAGCGAAGGATATATTGGAACCCGATATGTTCTTAATGACCGTGTTTTCGAGCCTCAGGTTGGGGCGCGCGTTGGGGTCACCCTCGGGGTTGAAAAGCAGTGTGCCAAATGTGGCGTTCTTGATTTCGGCGTAGCGAATGCGGTTGCCGCTGCTCCCGGCCGTGAACACAATGCCGCCCCACTGGCCTGGTATATCTGCGTAGAACGGCTCCAACCGGTCGCCCTGAAAGCGCACAATGTTGGGGTTGGTGGCTTTCACCGTATCTGTCGGGCCGGTGCCGGGCAAGAAGTTCTGGCCTACCAGCAGCCGCCCGCCTACCAGTAGGAGGGCGCCAGCGTGGGAGTAGATGCGGGCGCCACTCGGGATGGTGAGCGTTGCCTGGGGCTCAACCAGCACGCCGAAGGTGGAAGGCGCCGTTTGACCGCGAAGCACCTTGCTGGCATTGAAAATGACGTGCGGCTTATCGGTGCGCCAAGTGGTGTTGGCACTGATGATATCGGCGCGGTGGAAGTAGGCGTTTTGCCCATAAGCCACCAGCTTGGCGCTCTGCTCGTTGCCGTTGGTGCGGAAGCGGACTTCATCGGTCACAATGAACTGCTTGGGCGTTGTGGCCTGGCCGTTGTCGCCGAGCACGGCGCGCACCAGCACCAGCAGGCTGTCTTTGCCCCGAATGGTCACGCCGCCCACGGCAGGGCCCGCGTCGCCGTTGATGACCAACGAATACGTGCTGCCCGCGGTGCCGCCCAGGCTCACGTCGGTTTTTACGGCGCCCGCGTTGCGGTTGTACACCCACAGGCGTTTCGTCACGGTTTTGATGGTGGTGAACACCGTGTCAAAAAGCACCGTGTCGGCCGCTAATTCCAAGCTGCCCGATGTTTGCACCATGTCTTCCTTGGGCTCGCAGCCGGGCAGGAAGGTGAGCAAACAACTGAGAACGATGAACAGCGGGAAGAGGTGACGCATAAGGTAGCGAGAGGCGGTCAACTCCCCTCCTTACCAAGGGAGGGGACGCGGCGCAAAGCGGCCGCTGGGGTGGTTGTGAACGTTGAACGAAGCCGGAACGACCGCCGGAACGAAAAAGTGTGCTTGTGCTCCGCCGTGCGGGGTTGGGGAATGTTGACCCTGAGAACCGTTCGTCCATCGTTCAACGCCCACAACCACCCCCGTTTTTGCTGCGCAAAAACTCCCCTCCTTGGCAAGGAGGGGAGTGTGCTGGTCCTACTTTTTACTTCGTCACGCCTTCCTGCAGGCGCTCGGCGCTTTCGGCGATGCGGAGCTGCTCCACAAAGTCGTCCACGTTGCCTTCCATCACGCTGGCCAGGTTGTACACCGTGTAGCCGATGCGGTGGTCGGTCACGCGGCCCTGGGGGTAGTTGTAGGTCCGGATTTTGTCGGAACGGTCGCCGCCGCCAATCATGCTTTTGCGCACCAGGCCGTCGGCTTCGTTCTTCTTGGCCAACTCCATCTCGTACACGCGGGAGCGCAGCACGGCCAGGGCTTTGTCGAAGTTCTTGAGCTGCGACTTCTGGTCCTGGCACTGGGCCACGAGGCCCGAGGGCAAGTGGGTGAGGCGCACGGCCGAATAGGTCGTGTTTACAGACTGGCCGCCGGGGCCGCTGGAGCAGAAATAGTCCTTGCGAATGTCGCTCATGTTGAGTTCGATATCGAACTCTTCGGCTTCCGGAATCACCACCACCGAAGCCACGCTGGTGTGGATGCGGCCCTGGGTTTCGGTGGCCGGCACGCGCTGCACGCGGTGCACGCCGCTCTCAAATTTGAGCTTGCCGTACACGTCCTCGCCGCGCACGCCCACAATGATTTCCTTGTAGCCGCCCGCCGTGCCTTCCATGGCGTCGATGAGCTCCATTTTCCAGCCCTGCTTTTCAGCAAAGCGCATGTACATGCGTTGCAAGTCGCCGGCAAAAATGGCCGCTTCGTCGCCGCCCGCGCCGGCCCGGATTTCCATGATGACGTCTTTCGAGTCGTTGGGGTCCTTGGGCAGCAGCAGGTCTTTGATGACTTCTTCGAGGCGCTCCTGCTCGGGCTGCAGCTCGTCGAGCTCGTCCTTGGCCATCTGGCGGAAGTCTTCGTCTTTCTCGGTGGAAACCACCGCGCGGGCGTTTTCAATGTTGCTGAGCACGCTTTGATACTTGCGGTACTCGGCCACAATCTTGCCCAAATCCTTATATTCTTTGTTGAGTGCCTTGTAGCGTTTTAAGTCCGACATAACGTCGGGCTGCATCAATTCCTCGTTGACGTTTTCGTAACGTTGGCTGATGGCTTCTAATTTATCTAGCATCGGGTGTTCGGTATTTAGTCAGTAGTCTGCAAAGATACTGAATCTAAACACCGCTATGTAGGCCAGACGTTCCTTCGGAGCAAGGGTCAGGCAGCAAGACACGCGAGCCAGCGCCCTTTGTGCCCTACACCGCTGGCTGACCGGCAGAGACGACGCACCCACGGTAGCCTATGTTTCTCAACATAAAGGCAAAAGCTGCCGTGTTTTGCAGTAGCTTGCTGGAGAAATTCAATTTTAGCTATAATTAATTCCAGCCGCGGGAAGTAGCTCTCTGCGTGGTGCCGCTTGCTGCCTATGCGCTACACTGTACTGCTTCTGAGCCTGTGGCTGCTGATTCCAGCTGTTGGGGCCACTGCCCAAACCCCCGACACGCTAGCTCCGCTGGTCAAAAGCACGCGCTTGCTGTTTGGCAAAGCCTGGCGCGTGCGGGCCGGCGACAACCCGGCCTGGGCCCAACCCGGCTTCGATGCCAGCGCCTGGGACACCCTCAACCTAGCCCAACTCGACGGCCCCTTGCCGCGAGCCACCCAAGCAGAGGTGTACTGGCTGCGGCGGCGCTTCCGGCTCGCCGACAGCCTGCGCCAGCGGGCGCTCGTGTTCCAGCTTTACCGGTTGGGCACGGCCGACGTGTACCTCAACGGCCGGCTGCTGACCGACAGCACCCGCCGCAACCGGGTGCGGGGCCTGGGCCAGGCCCCTGGCCTGCTGGAAGTGCCCGCCCAGGGGCCGGCCGTGCAGGTGCTGGCCGTGCGCTACCGACCCTGGCAGCCGCCGCGCTGGCTGCTGGGGGTGCCGCCGGGGCCACGGCTTTCTATGCGGCTGCTTACCGGGCCGCAGCAGCAACAGGGGGAGGCCGAACGGGCGACTGCGACCGCGCTCTATTGGGTGATGGCCGCGGTGTTTCTACTGCTGGCCCTATTGCATTACACCTTCTACCTCTACAACCCCACGCAGCGGGCCAACCGCTATTTTGCCCGTTACGCCCTGGCCCTGAGCTTATCCTTCGGGTGCACGACCTACGGCGGTGCTTTTACTGCCTTGCTGCCGTCGTGGCAATGGGCCCTGGCCGTTTGGGTTGTGCAATTTGGGTTGCTGTGGGGGGGGCTTCTGTGGTTCGTGCGGGCCGTGTATGCGCTGTTCAGCTTCCGGCCCGGCCGGGTGTGGGCGGGCCTGCTGCTGAGCGGGGGCGTACTGCTGCTGGCCCAGCTCACGACGCTGGTATCGCGCTGGTACCTGTACCCGCTGCTGGTTTTTGGGGTGCTGGTGCTGGCCGAGGAGCTGCGCCTGACGGGGCAGGCCCTGCGCCGGCGCCGGCGCGGGGCGGGCCTCATCGCCGGCGGTTTCGCCGCCGGGCTGCTGCTGATGCTGGGCTACATCGGGCTGCGGGTAGCGGGGATACGGCCGCCGGGCGTGACGGGAGACCTGATGCTGTTGTCCAGTGTCGTATTTCCGGCGCTGGGCATCTCCTTATTTCTAGCCCGCGAGTTTGCCCTTGATTCCGAGTTGCTGCTGGTCAAGTTGGGCGAAGTAGAACGGCTTTCGACTCAAACCATAGCCCAGGAACAGGAAAAGCAAGCCCTGCTGGCCGCCCAGAACGAGACCTTGGAGCAGCAGGTGCAGCAGCGCACCGGCGAGCTGCAACGCTCCCTGACCGACTTGCGCGCCACCCAGGCCCAACTGATACAGAAAGAAAAGATGGCTAGCCTGGGCGAGCTCACGGCTGGCATCGCGCACGAGATTCAGAACCCGCTCAACTTCGTCAACAACTTCTCGGAGGTATCGAGCGAACTGATGAGCGAGCTTGAAGAAGCCCAGGCCGCCGGCGACGCGGAAGAGGTCGCGGCCCTGGCGGTGGACGTGCGGCAGAACCTGGGCAAAATCACCGAGCACGGGCGCCGCGCCGCGGCCATCGTCCGCGGCATGCTCGAACACTCGCGCACGAGTGCCGGCGAGCGGACGCCCACGGACGTCAACCGCCTGGCCGACGAGTACCTGCGCCTGGCCTATCAGGGCCTGCGCGCCAACGACAAGACTTTCAACGCCGCGCTGCACACGGATTTTGCGCCAGAGCCGGCCCCGGTGAACATCGTGGGGGCCGACGTGGGCCGGGTGCTGCTCAATCTGTTCGGCAACGCGTTCTACGCCGTGCGCCAGCGCCAACGGGCCGGTGAGGCGGGCTACGCGCCCACCGTGAGCGTGTCGACCCAGCGGGTGAACGGGCACGTGGCCATCCGGGTGACGGACAACGGCACGGGCATGTCGGCCGCGGTGCAGGCCAAGATTTTCCAACCCTTTTTCACCACCAAGCCCACCGGCGAGGGCACAGGACTGGGTTTGTCCTTGAGCCACGACATCATTGCCCAAGGCCACGGCGGCACCCTCACCGTGGAAAGCGCGGTGGGCGAGGGCACCGCCTTTACCATTTGCTTACCCACTTCCCCCGTTTAGTCAATGCGCGCATTTCTACTCCGCCTCTTTTGCAGCCTGGTGTTGCTGTTGCTGTTGGGTCCGGCGGTACGGGCCCAGCCTAGCCCGGCCGACAAGGCCCAGTTCCAGCGCCGGCTGCGCGCCATCCGCTTCGACCACCGCTACTGGGACGCGCGGCCCGATTCGTTGCGGCGCGTGCTCGCTAGGCAGCGCGTGGACTCGCTGCGCCTGCAAACTATTGAGCACCTGCTGCACATAACGAGCACGACGGAGGCGGAAGACCAGGATGCCCTGGCTTTGGCCGCCCGGCTGCACTACCCCGAAGAGGAAGCGTTGCACCTGATTTTGGCAGGTGACAAACTAGCAGCCACGAAACCCCTGAATCTGTCAGCCTTGCTTGATAACGCACAGGCTGTTGTGAACTACTACGATGCCCTGGGGCCCGCCCCGCAGCCCTTGCTGCTTGCGAGCGTTCGAACTATCTACGACCATTTGCAACAGCCGGAAGCAAAGCGGGTGTACTTCCAGCAAAAGCTGGCTTACTACCAGCAGCACGGGCCGGTGGAGAACGTGGCCACGTGTTACCGCGTCCTGGGTGGCTATTACGGCTCGCAGGGCGACTACAACCAAGGTATTAGCTACCGGCTGCGGGCAACTGAACTGTACCGCAACTTCTCCAATTTTTGGCACTACAATGAGATTGGCGTGATTGGGGCTCAGTACGCCGATTGGGGCAACAGTGCCCGCGCCTTGCCCTATTTGCAACAGGCGGCTAGCTGGCGGGGCGTCAGAACTGGTAGCTGGGCATTCCTAAACCGCAGCATTGCCAGCATCTACCAGCGGCAAGGGCGCTACGCGCTGGCCCTGCGTTACACAACTCTGGCGCTACGCCCCCGCACGCCGAGCGACACGGTGGCAGCTAGTGAGAAAGCCGTGGGCCTAGTACAGCAAAGTGCTGTGCTGCTGGCCTTGGGTCGGGCGGCTGAGGCGCGCCCCTTGCTGCAGCACGCCCAGCATCTGGTTGATTCGCTGCAACTACCTCTGTTTTCAAGTAGGGGGAGCTGCGAATTAAATGCCACCTGGGCAGGGTACTACGCGGCCACAGGCGACTACTCCCGCGCGGAGGCAGCCTGGCAAACGGCCTACCGCCAAGCCCAGCAGGAACACCAGACGCCGTTGCGCTTGGCCTACCTGCAGGCCCTGGCTCGCTTCTACCAGCAGCGCGGCCAGCCCGCTCGCGCTACACCGTATGCCCTGGCCGCGCTGAGCCTGACCGACACGCTCAATACGGCCCAAGCCGCTACCCGCGTGGCCCAGTACGAACTCACCCAAGCTGACCGCGCCCAAGCCACGCGCATTGCCGGCCTGCGCGCCGAGCAGGCACAAGCCGCCGCCCGGGCGCGGCGCCAGCGTTGGGTGCTGGGCGGCGTGCTGGTGGTACTGGGGTTGTTGGCCGGGCTGGGCTTCGTGCTCTGGCGCGCCAACCGCCAAAAGCAGCGGGCCAACGCGGCCCTCAACCGCCTCAACGAAGCCGTCACGGCCCAAAAAGGGGAGTTGCAAGTGCAGCGTGACCAGCTTGATACTTCGCTCACGGAGCTGCGCACCACGCAGGCCCAGCTCATCCAGAAGGAGAAGATGGCCAGCCTAGGCGAACTCACGGCCGGAATCGCGCACGAAATTCAGAACCCGCTCAACTTCGTCAACAACTTCTCGGAGGTGAGCGCCGAGCTGCTCGACGAGCTGGCCGAGGAGCAAGCCCGTCCGGAACGCGACCCGGCCCTGGAAACGGAGCTGCTGGGCGACTTGCGCAGCAATTTGACCAAGATTACGGAGCACGGCAAACGGGCGGCGGGCATCGTGCGGGGCATGCTGGAGCACAGCAGCCCCAGCACCGGCGAGCGCCAGCCCACCGACCTCAACGCCTTGTGCCAAGAGTACCTGCGCCTGACCTACCAGGGCCTCCGCGCCAAGGACAAGAGCTTTAATGCAGAGCTGAAAACGGATTTGGCGCCCGACTTGCCGCTGGTCGAGGCCGTGGGGGCCGACCTGGGCCGGGTGCTGCTCAACCTGTTCGGCAACGCCTTTTACGCCGTGCGCCAGCGCCAGCGGGCCGGTGAGGCGGGCTACGCGCCCACCGTGAGCGTGTCGACGCAGCGGGTGAACGGGCACGTGGCCATCCGGGTGACGGACAACGGCACGGGCATCCCCGACGGCGTCAAGCAGAAAATCTTCCAGCCCTTCTTCACGACCAAGCCCACGGGCGAAGGCACCGGGCTGGGCCTGTCGCTGAGCCACGACATCGTGACCCAAGGCCACGGCGGCACGCTCACCGTGGAAAGCCAGGAAGGACAAGGCACCACTTTTTCCCTCAAGTTGCCCAACGTCCTCTCGTCCTGAGCACCCAACCGAACAGGCAGTCATGCCGAGCGCCTATTCGCTACGTGAGCCGCCGCTAACGTTTTGCTTAACCAGCTCACGGTCCTGCTTGGCGGCTATGGTCCCTTCGCTCAACTCGGCCCAAAGGCATACCGGCGATGTACAACTTGCACGGCCAAGCAGTACATTGCGCGGGTCTGTACCGCCTCGCCCGGAAGGGGGAGGGGTCGCGGACAGGGGTTTCAGCAACGTTTCTGGCCCGGGCAACCTGTTTTTGCGCTCCTTCGGCGCTCCGAGGCCAGTTGGGTAGCGGTTGGTTTAGGCCGGCTGTGGGCTTGGGTGCTGCGGCCGGAGCGGGCGCAATTCTCAAAGCGACATCCCGCTTATGCAAGTATTGAAGTTTGGGGGCACCTCCGTGGCCTCCGCCGAGAACATTCAGAAATCCATCGCCATTGTGGCCGCTGCCGCGGAACACGGCCCGGTGGTAATGGTCGTGTCCGCTCTCGGCGGCACCACGGATGCGTTGATTGGCGCCGGCCGCATTGCCGCGCAAGCCGACGAGACCTACCGCGAGGCGCTGCAGCAGCTGGAGCAACGGCACGTAGCCGCCGCCCAGCACTTGCTGGACAATGCCGGCGGTCAGCCCACCGCCGTGGCCCTGATTCAAGCGCAGTTTGAGGAGCTGCGGCACCTGTGCAACGGCATTTTTGCCCTGGGTGAATTGTCGAACCGCACCCTCGACAAGTTGATGAGCTACGGCGAGTTGCTGTCGTCGCGCCTGATTGCGGCCGCGGCCCAAGCCCAAGGATTAGATGCGGAGTGGGCCGATGCCCGGCAGCTTATCCAGACCAATTCCCGCTTCGGCATGGCTGAAGTGAACGTGGCCGCCACTGAAAGGTGCGTAGCTGATTTCAAGGCCAGCACTTCGGCCCGTATCTGGGTTGTGCCTGGCTTCATTGCGGCCGACGCCCACGGCACGGCCACCACGCTCGGCCGCGGCGGCTCCGACTACACCGCCGCCCTGTTGGCCGCGGCCCTCAACGCCGACAAGCTGGAAATCTGGACCGACGTGAGCGGCATGATGACCGCCGACCCGCGCCTGGTGCGCAACGCCCGGCCCATTGCGCGCATTTCGTACCACGAGGCCATGGAGCTGTCGCACTTCGGCGCCAAGGTGCTCTACCCGCCCACCATTCAGCCGGTGATGCGGCAAGGCATTCCGCTCTGGATTAAAAACACCTTCGCGCCCGACGACTACGGCACGCTGGTGGAAGTGGAGCCGCCCCGCGCGCCAGCCGTCATTCAGGGCATTTCCAGCATCGGCAACCTGACCTTGCTCAACCTGGAAGGCAGCGGCATGGTGGGCATTCCGGGCTTCTCCATGCGGCTGTTTGCGGCCCTGGCCCGCGAGCGCATCAACGTGGTGCTCATCACCCAAAGCTCGTCGGAACACTCCATTTGCGTGGGCGTGAACGCGCAGGACACCGAGCCGGCCCAGGTGGCCGTGGACGAGGAGTTTGCCGTAGAAATTGCGGCCGGCCGTATCGAGCCGTTGCGGCCCGAGCGGGGCCTGGCCATTGTGGCGCTGGTGGGCGACAACATGAAGGACCACCCTGGCATCAGCGGCAAGCTATTCGGCGCGCTGGGCCAAAACGGCGTCAACATTCGGGCCATTGCGCAGGGCGCTTCGGAGAAAAACATCTCGACCGTCATTCGGGCCGAAGACGTGCGCAAGGCCATCAACGTGCTGCACGAAGCCTTCTTCGAGGCCACCAAGAAGCAGGTCAACCTGTTTATTCTGGGGCCGGGCAACGTGGGCAGCAAGCTGCTGGGGCAACTGGCGCAGCAGCAGCAGCACCTGCTCGAAAAGCTGGGCCTGCAGGTGCGCGTGGTGGCCATTGCCAACAGCCGCCACTGCCTGGTGAACGAAGCCGGCCTCGACCTCACGGCCTGGCCCGAAGCGCTGGCCGAAGCGCCGGCGCAGTCGCTGGAGGAATTCACCAAGCTTATCATCGACCGCAACCTGCGCAATTCCATTTTTGTGGACGTGACGGCCAACCCCGCCGCGGCGAGCTGCTACCCCGGTTTGCTGGAGAAAAGCATTGCCGTGGTGGCTTGCAACAAGGTGGCTGCTTCCGCCGATTACGCCAGCTACGCCCGCCTGAAAAGCCTCTCCAAGGAATTCAACGCCAGCTTCCTGTTCGAAACCAACGTGGGCGCCGGCCTGCCCGTCATCGGCACGCTCAACGACCTCACGCGCAGCGGCGACGTGGTGCGGCGCATGGAGGCCGTGCTCTCCGGCACGCTCAATTTCGTGTTCAACAACTACGACGGCAGCCGGCCCTTTGCCGAAGTGGTGCGCCAGGCCCAGGACGAAGGCTACACCGAGCCCGACCCGCGCCTCGACCTGAGCGGCAGCGACGTGGCCCGCAAAATCCTCATTCTGGCCCGCGAAGCCGGCCAGGTAATGGAAATGAGCGACATCACCATCGAAGGCTTCCTGCCACCAGCGTGCATGGAAGGCGACGTGGAAGCTTTCTACGCCCAGATGGCCGCGCACGAACCCCATTTCCGGGCCCTCTACGACGCGGCGCAAACGGCCGGCAAGCGCCTCAAATTTGTGGCGCGCTACGCCGACGGCCGCGCCGCCGTGGGCCTGCAAGCGGTGGCGCCGGGCCACGACGTGTACGACCTGCGGGGCAAGGACAACGTGGTGCTCTTCTACACCGACCGCTACGTGGAGCAGCCGCTCGTAGTGAAAGGCGCCGGCGCCGGGGCCGAAGTCACCGCCTCCGGCGTATTTGCCGACATTGTTCGCGCCGCAAGGCTGTGAGCCAATGAGGAAGGAAGAATGAGGAATGAAGAATTGCTTCGCCTGATTCATCGGTAACAATTCCTCATTCTTCATTCCTCATTCTTCATTGATGACTGTTCTTGTTCATTCTCCTGCCACGCTTTCCAACCTTGGCTGCGGCTTCGATGTGCTGGGCTTAGCCCTTGAAGCTCCCTACGATGCCATTCGCCTGCACCGGACCGATGAGCCCGGCATCCGCATCCAGCACCTCGACTCCTACAACCTGCCCACCGACCCAGCTCACAACGTAGCCGGCGTTGCCTTGCAGGCGCTGCTACGCCAGGTGCCGGAGCAAATAGGTTTCGACGTGGAAATCACCAAAGGCATTAAACCAGGTAGTGGGGTGGGCAGCAGCGCAGCTAGCGCTGTGGGCGCGGTAGTGGCCGCCAATGCCTTGTTGGGACACCGGTTCAGTAAAATGCAGCTGGTCGATTTTGCCATGGAGGGCGAGGCCGTGGCCTCAGGTGCCCGCCATGCCGACAACATTGCGCCGGCTATGTTTGGCGGCTTCACGCTGGTGCGGGCTCTTGAACCGACGCTGGACATCGTGGCCCTGGCTGCCCCGCCGCTGTGGGTGGCCGTGGTGCACCCCCAGATTGAAGTGAAAACCAGCGACGCCCGCAAAGTGCTGCCCACGGCGGTGCCGCTGGGGCTAGCGGTGCGCCAGTGGGCCAACGTGGCCGGGCTAGTGGCCGGCTTTACTACTGCTGATTATGAGTTAATTGGTCGCTCGTTGGACGACTACATCGTGGAGCCCGCGCGCCTGCCGCTCATCCCCGGCTTGGCCGAAGCCCGGGTGCGGGCCCTGGCGGCGGGCGCCATTGGCGGCGGTATTTCCGGTTCGGGCCCGTCCATTTTCATGCTGAACAAAACCGAGGCGACGGCGCAAGCCGTGGGCGACGCCATGGGCAGCGTGTTCACAGAGTTGGGCATTGCGTTTAATGTGTACGTAGGGCCGGTGGGCACGGAAGGCGCGCGAGTAATACACGAATTATAATTTCCTATCATTTCACTCCGCGGACCTCAGCGCAACCACTGCGGACCTCCGCGAGCAACTGCGCTCAACCGGTTTTCTCGCAGAGGTCCGCAGTGGTTGCGCTGAGGTCCGCGGAGGCAAGATGTTCTCTTCAAATGAAATACTACAGCCTTCGCCATCAGTCCCCGCTGGTTGATTTTCGCCAGGCCACCATCACCGGGCAGGCGCCAGACGGCGGCCTGTATTTCCCCGAAACCATCCCGAAGTTCTTGCCCGGCTTCCGGCGTGAGCTGCGCACGCTAAGCAAAGCCACCGTAGCTCTGAACGTGATGCGCCCCTATGTGGGCAGCGCCATAGCTGAAGCCGACTTGCAGCGCATTTGCGCCGAGGCCGTGGACTTTGAATTCCCCTTGGTGCCGGTGGCGGAGGGCGTTTCGGCCCTGGAGCTGTTCCACGGGCCTACGCTGGCGTTTAAGGACGTGGGCGCGCGGTTTATGAGCCGCTGCCTGGGCTACTTCGCGCAGCGCGGCGACACCCCGCCCGTGACCGTGCTGGTGGCCACCTCTGGCGACACGGGCGGGGCGGTGGCCAGCGGCTTCCTAGGCGTGCCGGGCGTGGAAGTGGTGATTTTGTACCCCGCAGGCAAGGTGAGTCCGGTGCAAGAGCAGCAGCTCACCACGCTGGGCCAAAACATCACGGCGTTGGAAGTAAACGGCACGTTCGATGACTGCCAGGCGCTGGTGAAGCAGGCGTTTCAGGACCGTGAGCTGGCCCAGCAGCGCTTTCTTACTTCGGCCAATAGCATCAACGTGGCGCGCTGGCTGCCGCAGCAGCTGTACTACTGCTTTGCCTGGCAGCAGTGGCCGGCCGAGGCGCCCGCGCCGGTGGTGGCGGTGCCGAGCGGCAACTTTGGCAACCTGTGTGCCGGGCTGCTGGCCCAGGCGTCGGGGCTACCGCTGGGGCACTTCATTGCCGCCTGCAACGCCAACGAGCCCGTGCCGGCCTACCTGCGCACCGGCACGTTTACGCCGCGGCCGGCCGTGCCCACGTTTTCCAACGCCATGGACGTGGGCAACCCCAGCAACTTTGTGCGCATTCTGGAGCTGTTTGGCAACGACGTGACCAAGCTGCGGGCCGCGCTGCACGCCGAAACCGTGAGCGACGAAGACACCGTGGCGGCCATTCGCAGCGTGTGGAACGAGCGCGGCTACCTCCTGGACCCGCACGGCGCCGTGGCCTACACCGCGTTGCGGCGCTACCAGGCCCAGCACCCGGAGGCCGAAGGCCTGCTGCTGGCCACCGCCCATCCCGTCAAATTTCCTGACGTGGTGGAACCCATTCTCGGCCATGCCATCGAATTGCCAGCCGTGGTGCAAGCCTTGCAAGGCCGCGCCAAACGAAGCGTGCCGCTGGCGGTTAACTACGAAGAACTCAAAGCCTATCTGATGTAGAACGTGCTGCGGCGCTTTCCGGGTTTGCATAAACGGCATGCTACACTCAAATTTGAAGACCCTTTTTCACCCACCTTCTTTGCTCGCCGGGATGGCCAGCGCGGGAAAAACGCTTTTTTGGCTGCTTGCGCTGGCACTTGGCGCCACGGCCTGCCGGCCCGACCAGATTGAGCACATCAAGGACACCAAGCGCATTGGCGCGGAAACGGCCAACTGGGAGGTGAAGCGCATCATGCCCAAGGAGCTGCTGAAGTCCGCGCGCTGGGCGGGCGACTCCCTCACGGCCACCGCCGACACGCTGCTGCGCCAGACGATGGCCCGCGAGCTGGCCGCCGGGGGCGTGGCCCAGGCCATGGACTATTGCCGGCCCGAAACCTACCGCGCCGTTGATTCGCTGGCGGGCGTCTTCAAGGCCACGGCCCGCCGGGTGAGCGAGCGGCCGCGCAACGCCGCCCAACAAATGACACTGAGCGCCGACGCCATGCGCACCGATACCACCCGCACCGTGACGCGCGAATCGCAGGAGGTCTTCTTTTACCAGCGGCCCATTGTGCTCAACAATGCGCTGTGCCTGCGCTGCCACGGCGAAGTGGGCAAAGACATTGCACCGGCGGATTACGCCCTTATCAAGAAGCAATTTCCGCAGGACCAAGCCACGGGCTACCGCTTGGGCCAGCCCATGGGCGCCTGGCAGCTCAGCCTGCGCCGCGACGGCGTGGCCGAGTTCTGGACGATGAAAACCCGCAAAAAGTGGAAGGAGCACAAGATGCCCAAGCTGTTCTGAGGCTAGCTTTGCGCAAAACGTTTTCTATGTTCCAACCTTACTCTCTCTACCATACTTTGGTGGCATGTAGCATGACGCTTGGCTTGCTCGGCGCAACTTCTCTGGCCCATGCGCAAACCTCGGATAAGGCGCTGGAAGTGGCCGACTGCGTGAAGGTGATACGGGCCGACAGTGTGCACATGTTTTTTGATGAGAAGTATGCCCTAACGCCGCCTGCCTGCGCGTCCATCCGCCGCGAAAGCCGCATGGACGCCGCTTTGGGTGTTTTTGTAGGCGAAGCGCGAGACTACCGCCAAGCCGATAACGCCCTGCTGAGCAAGATGCATTACTCCCCCGATGGCCTCCGCAATGGCCTTTACGAGCAGTATCACCAAAACCATCAATTAGCGGTGCGCGGTGAATTTGCGCAGGGCAACCCTAGTGGCGCCTGGCAGTTCTGGTACCCCAATGGCCAGGCGCAGCAAACCTTGGAATGGACGGGCCGTGAGCAGCCTCAGCTTCGAATTATGGCTTACTGGAATCCCGAGGGCAAGCAGGAAGTCGTGGATGGCGCGGGTACGTGGCAAGGAACCACGGGCGGGTTCTTGCCAGCTCGCTTTGGTGGGCGCGTGGCCAACGGCTACCAACAAGGCAATTGGGAAGCCCGAAGCCAACGCAATAACGATTTGGTGACGGTAGAAAAGTTTCGTGACGGGCAACTGATGGAGGGCCAGCAATACGTGGGCGGCAATCAGCAAAACGATAAGCCGCTGCTGTACAAGAACAAGCCGTCGCTGGAACCAGCTATTGACGTGTCGTCCGTAGCTGCCGAACCGCTGCATTTAGGCAAAACCTGTGAAGAACAAACACGTTCCTCTTACGAACTGACTGCGGGGGAAAAACTTGTTATAACGGCACCACAACCCCAGCAGGACCCGAGTAGCTATCAGAAAAAGGTACTTCGCCAGTTGAGGGAGTTTAACAACTTGACCCAATCAATGCCTCGAACCGACGGGCAAGCTGTTGTGGTCACGGCTGACATTGATGCCAAAGGCCAAGTACACAATTTTGCATCGTCTGAAAACGTAATAGCGGCGGCGTTTGCATCGTTTGTTCCAAGCTTGGGCGCTTGGCAGCCCGCCACGGCCGTGGGGGTTCCAGTACCAGGTAAGGCCAAGTTTACGCTCGTAATGCACAGCACGCAGATACGATGTCAGTTGCAGACGGCAGTTGCCTACCCTCTGCCGATGGAAGTTCTCAAGAATTTTAAGAAAAGGTAGTTCCGCTTATGCCAGTTCAAAAGCCCATTATCATCATCGGCGCGGGCATGGCGGGCTTGGCCTGCGCCACTTGGCTGCACCGGGCCGGCCGGTCGGTGGTGGTGCTAGATTCGGCCAGCGCCGTAGGCGGCCGCGTACGCACCGACGTCACGCCCGAAGGCTTTCGGCTCGACCGCGGCTTTCAGGTGCTGCAAACTAATTATCCCGAAGCCCGCCGCATTTTCGACTACGGCGCGCTCAACCTCAAGGCCTTTCGCTCCGGGGCCGTCATCCGGTTGGAAAATGGGCAGGAGACGACACTGGTCAACCCGTTGCAGCAGCCTTTGTCGGCGTTCTCGGCCCTGTCCTCGCCCATTGGCTCCCTCACCGATAAGCTGCGCATTGTGAGCTTGGTGCGCCACGTGCTCAAGTACACGCCCGAGGAGCTGCTGGCCCGGCCCGCCACCGACACCCTCACGTTTCTGCGGCGCTACGGCTGGAGCGAGCGCATGATAGACTCGTTCTTCCGGCCGTTTTTCGGCGGTGTGTATCTGGACCGCGACCTGAGCACGGCCAGCAATTTCTTCGAATTCATTTTCCAGCAATTCGTGACCGGCGAAGCCGCCATTCCGGCCCTGGGCATTCAGCAGCTGCCGGAGCAGCTGGCCGCGCGCCTGCCCGAGGGCAGCATTCGCCTGAGCACGCCCGTGGCGGGCATTGTGGACGGCACCCAGGTGCGCCTCGTGTCGGGCCAGGTGCTAGAGGCTTCGGCCGTGGTGTTGGCCACCGACGGGCTGGCTGCGCTGCGCCTCCTGGCCGGCCGCAGCGGCAACCCCGACGACAGCGCCAGCACCCAGGCGGCCAGTTTCCACACCGCCGCCCGCCTCACCACCTGCACCTACTTTGCCACCGAGGGCGGCCACTCGCCCGGCCGCAACGACAAGCTGCTGCGCCTGAACGCCTGCTCCGGCGCCCTGGCGCACAACCTGTCCTTCCCCTCGGACGTGAGCGGGGCCTACGCGCCGGCCGGCCGAGCCCTGGTGTCGGTCAGCACCCACGGCGAGCGCAGCCTCAGCGAAGCCGAGATTGTGACCGGGCTGCGCGAAGAGCTGGCGGCGTGGTATGGGCCCGCGGCCCGGCAGTGGCAGCACTTGCGGAGCTACCGCATTGCGGCCGCCTTGCCCGTGTACCTGGCCGGGCAGCCCGTGCGCCAGCCCTTGAAGCTGGCCGACGGCCTGTACCGCTGTGGGGACTGGGCGGCCTACCCGTCGCTGAATGCCGCGCTGGCCACAGGCCGCGAAGTGGCCGAAGCGCTGCTGGCTTAAACGCTTTTTTGCCGACAAAAACCTTGATAACGGTGTGGAGACGCAACGCGCTGCGTCTCCACACCGTCTCAGCGGCCCACGGAATCAACCCGAACGGCTTCTTGGGCTTCGGCCCAGGTGTAGCGCCGCTGCTTCCACACAATGTGGCTTGGCCACAGCGTGTAAGCCAGCACGGCCAGCGACATGATGCAGAGGTAGAACTCGTAGAGCAGCAGCACGCCCAGGTTTTCGCGGTGGCCGGCCTGCCGGAGTGTTATCAGCAAAAACAGCGTTTGCAAACCGATTTTGAGCAGATACAGGGCCGCCACCCACTGGTCCGTCAGGAACCCTGGCCAAAACAGAACCACGTAGAACGCCCCGTATATCCCAAAAAGGCCCGTGAGGTACCAGGGCAGCGAGGTGGCGCCGTTCATCCACCGCTTGCGCTGCAGCAGCAGGGCGCGCACCGTGGGCTGGGGCATGGACACGCCCAGCGCCTGCGGCTCGCACAGGTTGCGGAAGCCGTAGCCCTTCGCCGTCACGGCCTGAAACAGTTGCAGGTCGTCGCTCACGGTGAAGTCGAAGCTCTCGAAGCCGCCCGTGCTCTCGTAGGCGGCGCGCGTCACCAGCATGTTGTTGCCCACGGCCGAGGCGGGCAGGCCGCGGTCGGCCAGTATCCGAATCAGGTTCAGCCCGAAGAGCCAATCGAGGCCTTGGAGGCGGCCAAAGAGGTTGCCTTCGGCCGTGGTGATGCCCGTGACCACGCCCACTTCGGGCGTGACTGCTCCCACCATGGCCGTCACCCAATCGGGCGAGACGGTCATGTCGGCGTCCGTAAACAGGAAATAGTCGGTGGTAGCGGCGCGGCAGAGGTGGGCCAGGGCGTTGCCCTTGCCGCGGGCCGAGCCGAGCCGGTGCGTCACCGAAAGCAGTCGAAATTGGGGCTTGTCGCGGATAAAATCGGCCACGACGCCCGCCGTGTTATCCGTGGAACCGTCGTCGGCGATGATGATTTCCAGGCGCCCGGCGGGGTAGTTGAGGGCCGCCAGCGAGCGCAGGCACCGGCCAATGTCGGCCTCCTCGTTGCGGGCCGCCACCAGGATGCTCACCCGCGGGCGTGGCACCCGGCCCCGCTGCCGTCGCGACGGCCGGCGCAGCAGCAGGAGCAGACAAGCCAGGCAAATAGAAAAGAAGACCCCAAAGAAAACAGCCGCCAGCACCATGCAAAACCGGAAAAGTGTCTTCCAGAATACGCAAAGGAGGCGGGCGGCTGTTGCCGGGGTAAATGCGGGTTTTACCCCAAAAACCGGTGGAAATACGCAGGGTTAAATACCCAGATTACACTTCGGGGTTGGCTTGGCCCAGCGTGTTGTAGCCCAGCGTGGCCGCGGGCTCTTCCAGCGGCAGGCGGTTGTCGTCGTCGGCATCGTTCACTCGCAGCGTGAGCAGGCCGGCCAGCACCATGGAGGCGCCGCCCAGGGCAATGGTGTGCAAGGTATTGCCTTGGAAGAAATGCATGGTGCAGAAACCCAGGATGGTAGCCGCCACAATCTGCGGAATGACGATGAAGAAGTTGAACACCCCCATGTAGTACCCCATGCGGTTGGCCGGCAGCGAGCCCGCTAGGATGGCATAAGGCATCGACAGGATGCTGGCCCAGGCAATGCCCACCATGGCCATGGACACGATGATGAAGACTGGGTTGGTGATGACTTGGAGCGAAAGCAGGCCCAGGCCGCCAATGAGCAGGCAGAGCATGTGGGTTTTGCGGCGACTGGTCCGCGCGGCAATCATCGGGATGATGAAGGCAAATAGCGCCGCCACGCCGTTGCGCACCGACGACGTCAGGCTCAGCCAGTCGGCGCCGTCGTTGTACTGCTTCTTCACGCGCTCTAGTATGGCTTTTTCTTCTGGCGTCACGTCCCCCTTGCTCGAGTAGTAGTTGGCTAAGTTGACGGTGAGAATCTTGTTGGGGTTGTCGGCTTGGAACTGCTTGATTTCCTTGGTGTCTTGCTGCAAGGCCTTCAGCTCCTTGGCTTCCTTCTCGGTGTTGGAGGGCTGCTGGGCGCGGCTGTCCACAAAGTCGCTGATGCGGGCGAAAAAGGCCGTGTCGACCTTCATGTTGTAGATGTTGCTGGTGACGGCGTTGGTGGCGTAAATCCACATCGAAAACAGCGCGAACCACGTGAAAAACTGCACCAAAGCCAGCTGGCGCATGGCCGTGGGCATCCGGAAAATGCCCATGAAGGATTCCTTGATGCCGTCCCAAATGCCGACCTGCGCGTTTTCGCGGCGGAATTCCTCCATGTCTTCGGGCGGCGTTTCCGAACTGGTGAACACCGTGTACATCACGGCCAGCAAGAAGGCCGCGGCCCCGAGGTAAAACGACCATTTCACCGAAGGCGGGATTTCGCCGCTCGGGGCCGTGTTGCTGAAGTGAAACCAGTTGGTGAACATCCAGGGCAGCAGCGCCGCAATCACGGAGCCCACCCCGATGAAGAAGCTCTGCATGGCAAAGCCGGCCGTGCGCTGCTCGCTGGGCAGCTTGTCGCCCACAAACGCCCGAAACGGCTCCATGCTGATGTTGATGCTGGCGTCGAGAATCCAGAGCATGCTGCCCGCCATCCACAGGGCCGAGGAGTTGGGCATGACCAGCAGGGCCAGCGTGGCCAGGATGGCCCCCACCAGAAAGAACGGGCGCCGCCGGCCCCAGTACGGGTGCCACGTGCGGTCGGAGAAATAGCCAATGATGGGCTGCACCACCAAGCCCGTCAGCGGCGCCGCAATCCACAGAATGGGAATGTCGTCCTTGTTGGCCCCCAGCGTTTCAAATATGCGGCTGATGTTGTTGTTCTGCAGCTCGAAGCCGAACTGAATGCCCATGAAGCCGAAGCTCATGTTCCAGATTTGCCAGAAGCTCAGGCGCGGCTTGGCGCGCGTGCTGGCGGAGGGTGCGGCGGTGGGAGCAGCCATGGGGAAAGCGGGAAAAGGGTGAAGGCTGCTTCCCCTCGAAAGTATCCAGGGGAGGCAGCCTTCAAATCTACTGATTCGCTGTGATTTTGGCCGCTTTAGCGCGGCTTTATCTCGAAAACGTGGGCCGAGAGCGGCGCCAGCGTCAGGTTGAGGGTGTTGAGGGCCGCGCCGCCGTTCAGCAAGTCGGTGTAGGTGTAGAACTTTTTGTCGCTCAAGCCCATGGCTTTCAACGCGTCGGCCGGAATGTTGATGACGGGGCGGTAGGTTTTGTCGGCCGAGAAGTTGACCACCACCAGCAGCTGCTGGGTGGGGGTGTGGCGCAGGTAGGCGTAGAGGTGGCGCTGGTTGTACTCCTTGCCCAGGTTGTTGGCGTCCTGCAGCTCGTAGAAGCGGCCCTTGCGGATGGCCTCGCTCTTGCTGGTCAGGTTGAGCAGGCGGCTGTAGAAGTCGCGCAGGTCCTTCTGCTCGGGGCTGAGCTTGGCGCCGTCAAACTTGCCCTGGTTCATCCATTTCTGGTGTTCGGGCACGCCCCAGTAGTCGAAGATGGTGGTGCGGCCGTCTTCGCTGCTGAAGCCCTCGGCGCCGCGGGCGGGCTCGCCCACCTCCTGCCCAAAGTAGAGCATCACGGGCCCGCTGGCCAGGGTGGCCGTCACGGTCATGGCCGGAATGGCGCGGCGCGGGTCGGTAGCAAAGTCTTTGGAGGCAATGCGTTGCTCGTCGTGGTTTTCCAGAAAGCGCAGCATCTTGGAAGAAAATCCATTGCTCTCCTCTTTCCAGATTTTGGTGATGTCTTCGGTGGTGCCTTCCTGGCGCATCAGTTTGCGCAGGTTATCGTAGAGGCCCACCTTATCGTACAGGTAATCGAATTTGCCCTTGGTCAGGTAGGCGTTGTACTCCTTGGGGTTGTAAGCTTCGGCGATGAACACTATGCCGGGCTTCACCTTCTTCACCTCGGGAATGACGTAAGCCCAGAACTCAAACGGCACCATTTCGGCCATGTCGCAGCGGAAGCCGTCCACGTTTTTGCCGGCCCAAAACACGAGGATGTCGCGCATTTTCTTCCAGGTGTCAGGCACCGGGGCGAAGTAAGTTTTGCGGCCGTTCTGGTAGTCCACGCCGTAGTTCAGCTTCACGGTCTCGAACCAGTCGTTGATGCTGGGCGCTTCCGAAAACACGTCGTTGCCGGTGGCTTTGGCAGGCGTTTCCAGGTACTTGCCGTCCTCGCGCGCGCCTTTCAGCGGGCCCAGCGGGTTGTAGCCGGCGGGCACCACAAAGCTTTTGCCGGGCAAGTAGTAGAAGTTGTTGTTGGGCGCGAAGGACTTTGTCTGGTCGTCCATGGCGCCCAGGTCCACCACGCCCGCGGGCTTGGCGTCCGATTTGTAGGAGCGGGCCACGTGGTTCGGGATGAAGTCCATGAGCACCTTCAAGCCCTTGTCGTGGGTGCGTTTGATGAGGGCCTCGTACTCGGGCATGCGGTTTTTCACCACCACGGCCAGGTCGGGAGCCACGTCGTAGTAGTCCTTGATGGCGTAGGGCGAGCCCGCGCGGCCCTTCACCACGTCGGCGTCGTCGGCCGGAATGCCGGCGGCGGTGTAGTCCGTCATGGTGGCGTGCTCAATCACGCCGGTGTACCACACGTGGCTCACGCCCAGCTTCTTGATTTCGTCGAGGGCCTTGTCGGTGATGTCGTTGAATTTGCCGCAGCCGTTTTCGGTGATGGTGCCGTAGGGCTTGTTCAGGGCCACTTTGTTGCCAAACAGCCGCGTCATCAGCTGGTAGATGACGAGCTTGTTGTCTTGCGGCGCTTCCGCGGTGGTGTTGGGGTCGGTGGTGGTTTGGGCCACGGCAGATGGAGCAGGCAAAAGGATGGAGGCTAAGGCGAAAGTGCCAGCAGCAATGAGTAGGGGTTTTCTCATAAGGGGCGTAAGATAACGCTCTGATTAGTGGTTAACGATTAGCGGTTAATGATTAATGATTATCCGTCATCTGGTTCATTGAAAATTACTCATTGTTCCCAGTCATTCATTAACCACTAACCGTTAACCACTACCCATCACCATTCCTGCGTGGTGGGGTGCAGCATCAGCTCGTCGACCACCACGTGGGGCGGTGCTTCGAGCACGTAGCGCACGGCCTGGGCGATGTCGGAAGGGCGGAGGTGCGTCTTTTCGGCCTCGGCGCTGCCCGGTTTGGTGTCGTTGAAATAGGTATCGACCAAGCCGGGATAAATGGTGCTCACCTTGATGCCGTGGGGCCGCACTTCCTTGCGCAGGCTGCCCAGCATGGCGTCCTGGGCAAATTTGCTGGCTCCGTAGGCCGTGCCGTGGACGAAGGTGCGCCTGGCGACGTCGGAGCTGATGCCCACGATGTGGCCTTTGCGGCGCGCTTTGAGATGCGGAACCACGGCCTTGCACATCAGGAAGGTGCCCTTCACGTTGGTGTCGAATATCCGGTCCCACTCCGAGCTCGTGAAGTTCTCCAGCTCGTTGAACGAGCCCACGCCGGCGTTGCACACCAAAATGTCGAGCCGGCCGTAGTGCAGCAGCGTGTTTTCCACCACCTGCAGCGCGTCCGATTCCATGGTCACGTCGGCTACCAGTCCCAGGCCCTGGGTTTTGTGGGTCAGCTCGGCCAGCTCTTCTTCGCTGCGGGCCACGGCCACCACTTTGGCGCCTTGCAGGGCCAGCAGGAGTGCCACCGCCCGGCCAATGCCGCGGCTGGCGCCGGTTACGATGGCCACTTGGTCGGTGAGGTCGGTCATGTGCTTTCGGGGTTTCTCGCTGAGGTCCGCAGAGGTTTACGCAGAGGTGCGCTGAGACTCTTCCAGGCCGTTGACGATGCGCAGGATGCCTTCTTTAACGTGTACTACGTTGAAGTTGATGAGCAAACCGAGTTTGCAGTGCGACAGCTTCAAGTAAGTGAGTAACTGTTTTTTGTGAACATCCAATATGGAATCCACCGATTTTAGCTCGACAATTACCTTTCCATTCACCAACATGTCGATGCGGTAGCCGATGTCAAGCTGCTGTCCTGCATACACCATGGGCAAGCCTACTTGTGTACGCACCTCAAAGCCAGCGGTTCGCAGTTCGTAAAGCATGGCCGCCTCATATGAAGACTCCAGCAGCCCAGGCCCCAAGGCAGTGTGTACCGCAAAAGCCGCTTTACGAACATTAAACGAAATGTCATTCTCGTGCATAATCTCAGCGGACCTCAGCGTAAACCTCTGCGGACCTCAGCGAGAAATATACATGAAATTACTTCCGCAATTCCACCACCCAAGCCGTCTGAGCCGGCACTCGCAGCACCTTCAAGTCCGCAAGCGCAGCCCCGCTCATCACCTCAACCCCTGATGAAAACCCCGCCGTGCGCTCCGCAAACCGGTTGCCATCCACCTGCTTTTCGGTCTTGGTGTTGTTGGCAATAATCATCACGCACTCGCCGGCGTCGTTGTAGCGGAAGTACGTGTACACGCCGTCCTGCGGAATAAACTGCATCAGCTTGCCCATGCTCAGCACCGGGTGCGCCTTGCGGTAGTTGGCCAGCTTGCTCACGTAGTCGAATGTTTCGCCCGCCTGGCCCGGCCGCGACGTGAAGTAGTTCGCCTTATCACCGGCCCAGCCGCCGGGGAAGTCCGCGCGTACCAGCCCGTCGGGGTTCGAGAAGTTCTTCATCAGCACCTCGGCCCCGTAGTAAATCTGGGGAATGCCGCGCAGGGTGAGCAGCCAGGTCATGGCCATTTTGTACTTGTTGAAATCTTCGCCAATCACCGAGTAGAAGCGGCTCATGTCGTGGTTATCAAGGAAAAGTACGTTGCGCGACGCGTCGGTGTACATCCAGTCCGACTGCAGCGAGCGGTATAGGTTGGCCAAGTCGCCGTTGTCGCCTTTCAGCGCGTCGCCGATGGCCGCCGTGGTGATGAAGTCCAGCACCGCCGGCAAATTCGACTTGAAGCCATTGACGGGCGGCAGGATGTTTTGGGCAAAAAACGCCTGCTCGGCCGACGTGTATTCCCAGGCCTCGCCAAACATGGCCAGCTTGGGGAATTCCCCGGCCAGTGCTTTGCCGAAGGCCATGAGGAAGTTCGGCTCCGAATACGGGTAGGTGTCGATGCGGAAGGCGTCGATGCCCGTCGACTCCACGCACCAGATAAAGTTCTGAATCAGATAGGTAGCTACCGCGGGGTTGCTTTGGTTCACGTCGGGCATGGTCGTGTCGAACCAGCCGTCGTTGAACAGCGTGTAGTCGCGCTTAGAGCCGTACGGGTCGTTCAGGGCGTAGGCGTTGTAGTTGCTGCGCGTGAAGGCAGGGAACTGATGAAACCAGTTGGCCGCCGGCTTGTCGAGGAACAAATAATGGAAGCTGCCCCAGTGGTTCAGCACGATGTCCTGCACCACTTTCAGGCCCTGGCCGTGAGCGGCTTGCACAAACTGCACGTACTCGGCGTTGGTGCCGTAGCGCGGGTCGATGCGGTAGCCATCCGTGACGGCGTAGCCGTGGTAGCTGGCCTTGGGCATGTTGTTCTCGACCAGTGGCGTGGGCCAAATAGCCGTGACGCCCAGCTGCTTGAGATGCCCAAAATGGTTCTGGATGCCGCGCAGGTCGCCACCGTGGCGGGCGTACATCGAGTCACGAGCAATGTGGTTGACGCGCGTGCCCTTCACCACGTCGTTTTTGGGGTCGCCGTTCGAGAAACGGTCGGGCATTAGCAGGTAAATGAAATCGGCCTGGGTGAGGCCCTGCGTGCGGCTGGCGTCGGTGCTGCGGGCCCGCAGCTCGTACTCATATTTCACCTTTTTGGCGCCCTGGAACTGCAAGGGCAGCTTGCCTGGCTTGGCCGAGGGGGAAACGGTGAGGTTGACGAGCAAGTAGTTGGGGTTCTCCACTTTCTCTACCCCATCTACGGTCACGCCCGCGTAATTCAGCGTTACCGTGCTGCTGCCAATGCCCGCGCCGTGCACCAGCAGCTGCAGCTTGGGGTTCTTCATGCCCACCCACCAAAACGTGGGGTCAACGCGGTCGATGGCGGCGGCCTTTGCATCGGCGCTGCGGGGTGTGGCTACGGCCGGAATGTAAACGGCGGCCGAAAGCCACAGCGCCACGAGCGGCAAGAAATGAGACAGTTTCATGGGCAAGCAGGAAGAATGAGGGTGGGTCTGGAGCGCAAAGTAACAGGCCAGCCGTGCCCAGTGCAATCGGTTGCTCAAACGTCGCAAAAAAGCCCGCCACCGGAACCGGCAGCGGGGCTTCATTAATTAAGCAACGCTCAAATAGCGGCACCGAGCAACTGTTCCCGTGCCGCCAGCGGCTATTGCAGTTTGGCGAGCCAGAGCGAGGCGTTGAGGTGCAGGCGCGGGTGGCTCACGTTCTCGCCCCAGCCGTCGTACACGGTGTTGCCGGGCGAGCCGGTGCCGTCGTCGGCCGGCGAAGAGTCCCCGACAATCACCACCCGGCCCGCGCCGTAGGTGCAGCTGGCCGCCATGGCCAGGCTGTTGCCCTGCGTGGCTGTGCTGCGCCAAATGAGGCCCTGCACTGAGCTGTTGGCGGTGGGATTGAGCGTCATGGTCGCGCCGTTGTGGAACGAGAGCTGCGACACGGCGCCCTGCGAGCCGTTGAGGATGGGGTTGGCGCCGGCGCGCACGTTGCTGCTGTTCTCCACGATGTTGTCCAGGTTCACCTTGAAGCCGAAGGGGTTGGCCTGCACCGAGTTGTTGGCCATCAAGTCGTTCCAGATGTCGGGCGAGTCGTAGCCGTCGTTGTTGCGGTCCGAGACGTCGTGGTCAGAAATCATGAACAGGCCGCCGCCGTTCTTCACGAAGTTTACAATGGCCGTTTTCTCGCTGGCCGTGAATATGATGTTGGGCTCATCCACCACAAACACGCTGTAGTTGGCCAGGTCCTGCGGGTTGGCGGTGTTGCCGTAGCTAATGGCGCCGCCCGCGGGCAGCTGCTCCACGGTGTGGCCTTGCTTGGCCAGGGCCACCCCCCAGGCCGAGATGGCGCCCGTCCAGTAGGTTTCGGGGCTGCTGCTTGTGATGCCGCTTTGGGCGGGCGAGGGGTAGCGCGAGGCCACGCCGCTGTTCACGTCCAGCACCCAGTCGGCGTTGCCGGCCAGTTCGCCGTGCGAGCCGTCGAACAAGAATTTCTTGGCCGTGCCGGTGGGCGGCGGGGGAGTGGTGCCACCGCCGTATTGCTGCACGTCGAAGTTGTCGAGGTTGAGGCGGTTGGTGCCGCCCGACACCTTGCGCACCTGAAAGCGCAGGCTGCCGCTCTGGTTCACGGTGAAGGTGGCGGTGGCCAGCGCGGTGCTGCTAGTGGTGACGGTGCTGCCCACTTTGGCGTAGGTCGCGCCGCTGTCGGCCGATTTCCATAGCTCCCAGGTGCTGGCGCCGTCGGTGCCGTACACGGCGTGGCTCACGGTCACGGTGCTGGCGCCGGTAGTGGTGTTAAAGTTCATGCCCACCACGCCCAGGTTGCGCACCCGTACCGACTGCGTGCCGGTTTTGGGGTCGGCGGTGGTGTTGCCCAGCAACGCGTCGTTCAGCGTCCAGGAGCCCGAACCTAGCGTCACGCTGCCGGTGGTGTAGGCCGTTTTGGTGCCCGTGTCAAAGCCTTCGGGAAAGCCGGTGGCCGAGGCGCTTTGGGTAGTTGGCGCCACGGCCGGAGCCGGACTAATCGAGGTGAGCTCAGACTTGGAGCAACTGCCCAATAGGACTGCGCCAAGCAGCGGCGCTATCAGGCAGCGGGCGGAAAATGTCATGCGCATGAGGTACGAGAAAGGGGTTGGAAATGAGGAAACAACGCGCCAAAGCTAGCCCCTGCCCAAAGGGTTGTTGGTATTGGAGAAGTTATAAGATTGTGTCTTCTGATGCAGGAGATGTCAAACCACATGGTCAGCCATTATATATGAATTGCATTTATTAAATAATAAATGGTGATTGCCAACTCCTGATAACCTGCTGCCGTTAGCCTCTACGGATTGGCTTTGTCTGCCGCACGCAAGGCGGCGAATGCCAATTCCCCCATTCTCCCTTTACACCCCCTCTCATGACTGAAAACACTAAACTCGCCGATACCCTGAACGAACTGGCCCTCTTCGTAAACGACCGAATCGAAGGCTACAAAACCGCGGCCAAGGAAACCAAAGACTCCGAAAACCAAGCCTACTACCTGCAGCTGGTGCAGCAGAGCGAACAGTTTGTGCAGGAAATAAACGGTTTTGCCAAAGCCGCCGGCGGCACCGCCGAGGACAGCACCACCCTCAAAGGTAAATTCTACCGCGGCTTCATGGACGCCAAAGCCGCCGTGACGGGCCGCAATGAAAAGAGCATCCTCGATTCCAACATCTACGGCGAAGAATGGGCCATCAAGGCCTACACCGAGGCCCTGGCCGACGACAACCTCACCGGCCCTGCGCGCCAGGCTGTGGAGCGGCAGCACCAGGCCTCGCAGCAAACCCTGCGCAAGCTGCAGCAGCTAAAAAGCATTGCGAGCGTGGGCTAAGGGCCGACCATTGGTCGGCGTGTCTTCGCTTCAGCCCGGAACTGCAGCGCGGCTCTGGGCAATGCCGGAGCCAGTGTCTGTTCCGGTCCGTTAATGTTGAAATTGCTGTAGGAAAACACTTCTTAAGCCGCGCTGCGGCGCGCCCGCCCGTCAAGCTTAATATTAGGCTTCCGCTTTATTTGTCGAATCGTTTGCACATTGCGGCTTCGTCGAGTCACCGCTTGGCTGATAGCATTTCATTTCTCAACCCGCATTTCTCTTACCTACCGGCTCCGGCCGGTCCCTTACATTTCTATGGCTTTTACGTTCAACCCCTACGCGCCCGCGGCTAAATACAAGACCGCGGCCGCGTATTTCTCGATGGAATTCGCCATCGACCAACCCTTGAAAACCTATTCTGGCGGCCTGGGCTTTTTGGCGGGCTCGCACATGCGCTCCGCTTTTGAGCTCAAGCAAAACCTGGTGGGCATCAGCGTCCTCTGGAGCTTTGGCTACTACGACCAGGGCCGCAACCCCGACCAAACCATGCGGGCCGACTTCCGCCGGAAATACTACTCCTTCCTGGAAGACACGGGCCTGGTGTTCCCCATCACCATTCACGGGGCCGACGTGCACGTGAAAGTGCTGTACCTGGCGCCGGAGGTGTTCGGCACGGTGCCCATGTTCTTCCTCACCACCGACATTGAGGAGAACGACTACATCTCGCGCACCATCTCGCACCACCTCTACGACCCGGACGCGGCGGCCCGCGTGGCCCAGAGCATCCTGCTGGGCGTGGGCGGCGGGCGGCTGCTCGACCTGTTGGGGCGCAAAACCGACGTGTACCACCTCAACGAGGGCCACGGCCTGCCCTTGGCGTTCTACCTCTACGAAAAGCACGGCCGCGACCTGGCCGAGGTGCAAAAGCGCCTGGTGTTCACCACGCACACCCCCGAGCTGGCCGGCAACGAAGAGCGCCCCATGAAGCTGCTCACCGACATGACCTTCTTCGGCACCATGCCGGAAGAGGACGTGCGCCGCGTGGCCCGCATCGAAAACGACGCCCTCAACTACACGCTCACCGCCCTGCGGTTTGCGCGCAAGGCCAACGCCGTGAGCAAGGTGCACGGCACCGTGGCCAACGAAATGTGGAGCCATTACGAGGGCACTTGCCCCATCATTCCCATCACCAACAGCCAGAACGGCCTGTACTGGCGCGACCAGCAGCTGGCCGCCGCCCTCAAAAGCAAGGACGACACCGCCCTGCTGGCCCGCAAGCGCGAACTGAAAAAGGAGCTGTTTAAGATAGTGGCCGACCAAACCGGCAACCTCTTCGACCCCGACGTGCTGACCATCGTGTGGGCTCGTCGCTTCGCGGGCTACAAGCGCGCCGACTTGATACTGCGTCACTTCGAGCGTTTTGTGGCGCTGGCCGCCAACGCCAGCCGGCCCATTCAGGTGATTTGGGCCGGCAAGCCCTACCCGTTGGACCAAAGCGCCATCGACCTGTTCAATAAAATCATCACCAGCACCGCGCATTTGAAAAACTGTGCCGTGCTCACCGGCTACGAGCTGGGGCTGTCGGCTGCCCTCAAAAAAGGCTCCGACATTTGGCTGAATACGCCCCGCTTCCCGCGCGAAGCCAGCGGCACGAGCGGCATGACCGCCGCCATGAACGCCAGCGTCAATCTGAGCATCGCCGATGGTTGGATTCCGGAATTCATCCGCGACGGTGAAAACGGCTTTGTCATCACGCACTCCGACGAAAGCCTGCCCGAAAACGTGAAGGACGACCAAGAGGCCACCGCCCTGCTCGATGTGCTCGAAAACAAGGTGCTGCCGCTCTACTACGAGCAGCCCAAGAACTTCCTGAAAGTGGTGAAAACCGCCATGAAGGACGTGGAGCCCGCCTTCGAGTCGGGCCGCATGGCGCGGGAGTACTACGAGCTGTTGTATAAAGTCTGACCACAGATTGAACGGATTTTAACGGATTGAACGGATTTTTTGTGGTTCCGTAAGAAAAGCCTCAACGCGGTTATTGCCGGGTTGGGGCTTTTTGCTGCGAGTATCCTGGTAATTCGCTCCTCGGCCAGCAACCACAAAAAATCCGTTCAATCCGTTAAAATCCGTTCAATCTGTGGTCTTATGTGTGGTCGCTATACCTTCATCGCTCCGGCCCCCACGGCTGAACAGCGCTTCGACGCCAAGTTCACCGAGCCGGCGCCAACCACCTACAACGCCGCGCCTTCGCAGCGGCTGCCCATCATCACCAACGCCGCGCCGGGCCAGATTCAACTGCTGAAATGGGGCCTCGTGCCCAGTTGGAGCAAGGACCCTGCCGCCGGCCCCAAGCCCATCAACGCGCGGGCCGAAACGCTGGCCGAGAAGCCCTCGTTTCGGCAGCTGCTGAACCGGCGGCGCTGCCTGGTGCTGGCCGATAGTTTCTTCGAATGGCAGGCCACGCCAGCGGGCAAGGTGCCGCACCGCATTTTGCTGCGCGACGAGCAGCCCTTCGCCTTTGCTGGCCTCTGGGACGAATGGCTCGACCGCGGCACTGGCGAGCTGCACCCCACGTTCACCATCATCACCACCGAGCCCAATGCGCTGATGGCCAGTATCCACAACCGGATGCCCGTCATCCTGCCCAGCCGCGCCGCCGAAAAAGCCTGGCTCGACGACGGCCTGGGCCTGGCCGAGCACCAGCAACTGCTCATGCCTTACGATGCCGCCGCCATGCAGGAATACGTCATCAGCAAGCGCGTGAATTCACCCGCCAACAACGACGTCGAGGTGCTGGCCGCCGCTTAATGAAGAATGAGGAATGGTCATTGCACGCCGCAGGCCGTGGCAATCCGTCCTGTTCTCAGCGACTAGCCTGGTAACGCGACAAACTCAATTGGAAAGCCCCACCGGGTACGACTCCATCGCTGTGCAGTGTCGGGGCCGTTCCGGTGGGGCTTTTCGCATCTTTAAAATGCCTGGTTTTGACGGGACGGATTGCCGCGCTGCGCTCGCAATGACAGAACTGCCTTTCCCATCAATCGCAGCGCCTACATTTGCTCGCATGAACTGGCGTAATCCTTGGCTCCTGCTCCTCTTGATTTTTGTGCTGGCTTCGGCGGTGCAGCTCGACTTACCAGAATGGAGCTTGGCCGCCGTGGCGTTTGCCGTTGGGTTGGTTTTGGCGCCTTCGGCGCGGGCGGCTTTCGGGGCCGGTTTCGGCGGGGCCGCGCTGAGCTGGGTAGTGCCGGCCGCCTGGCAGTCGTACCAAAACAACGGGCTGCTGGCCCACCGGATGGCCGAACTGTTGCCGCTGGGCGGCTCGCCCGTGGCGTTGGTGCTGGTTGCCGGCCTCATTGCCGGTTTAGTCGGCGGCCTGGCCGCCCTGGCGGGCACGTGGCTGCGAGCGGCTTTGCAGCCCGCAGCGGTGCGCAGCTAGGGGCTTTAAAGCTGGCCGTTATTGGCAAAAAAAGATGAGCTTATTTGTAGGTGTACCACGCCAGCACTTCCAGCCCGGCAGCGTCATCTTCGGCTTCGACCACTTCATCCATTACGTGCTGGATTTCGGCATCCGACCAGTCCTCGTCCTCGGCGGCGCGCACCCACAGGTCGAGCGCGGCGTAGCGGTTGGTGTTGGGCGGCAGCGTCCAGCGGACTTTTTTGCGAATGTTCATGGCTTCAACAGGGCAGCAATGGCGCGTTAGCGAGAGCCCGCGGGCTTGAGGACGGTGACCACCACGGGCACCACGCCGGCCTCGATGATGTCGAGCTGCACGGCGGCCCTTCGCGACACGTCCACGATGTAGCCTTTGGTGTGCGGGCCGCGGTCGGTCACGGTCACGTCCACCGACTTGCCGTTGCGGGTGTTCGTCACCCGAATTACGGTGCCGAAAGGCAGGGTGTTGTGCGCGGCCGTCATTTCGCCGGGGCGGTACACCGAGCCGCTGGCCGTGGCCCGGCCCGCAAATTTGTTGGCGTAGTAGGAGCCCAAGCCCTTTTGGGTGTAGGCCCCGCGCGGGACTCGGGAGCCTGTGCTAACGTCGCGGCTGCCGCTACACGAGGCCAGCAGCACAAGCACCAGCAGGGGCAGGAAGCGGGTGCTCCACCAATAGGCGCGCAAAAAGTTGAGGGTCAAATTTCTCATCGGCTAAGCTCAAAAGTAACCAACCGGCTGACACATTTGATGCCAACCACTCTTGAGCTTAGCCACCACAGCGGTTTAATTGCTGCTTAGGCGACGGTTTTTAGCCGGAGTAGGCGGCTGTGCCTCCGGTATGCGCAGGGCCTGCAGTGCCGAGAAATTGCCCTGGAACACGTTGAAATCCACTACTCCACGAATGCCAGGCACGTGAGACTCGTCGGAGTGCTGCCAGATTATCCACTTGTTGCGGGGCATGGCGGGGCGTTCTACTTCGTAGTGCGCCAGCCAGAGCGGGTAATTGTCGAAATGCCCGGCCAAGTGGCGCTTGTAGAAGCTGTGGTTGGAGTACAGAATGGGCCGCACGCCGTAGTGCGCCTCGATGAGGCGCAGCCAGCGGGCCACTTCGCGGCGCATCACGGCCACGTCGTGGAAGTTGGCAGCTTCCACGTCGAGCACGGGCGGCAGGTCGCCGGGGGCCAGGGGCACGGTGCGGGCAAAGAGGTCGGCCTGAATCTGGCCGCCGCGGTTGGGCTGGAAGTAGTGGTAGGCGCCGCAGAGCACGCCGGCTTTGCGGGCCTCGCGCCAGTTGCGGGCAAAGCGCTGGTCGCGCAGCGTAGCTCCTTCGCTGGCCTTGATGAAGGCAAAGCGCACTCGGTTGCGGGCCACCTCGGGCCAGTCGATGCGGCCCTGGTAGGCCGACACGTCGATGCCGTGCACCGAGTAGCCGGCCAAGAGCGGGGTTTTTTCGCGCCCCGTGAGGCCGCCGCTGGTGAGGGTGGCCCAGGTGCGGCGGGCGTAGCGGTTCACCTGCACCCGGTGGCGGCTGTAGTACACCACACTCAGGAACACCAAGCTCAGCAGTGCCGCCAGCAGCCCGCGCCGCCACCACGGCCAGCGCGGGCGCGGTACATGCTTGGCGGAAGGGGCGGTGCGGGTGGGCATGGGCTGGGGGACGTGTCAAAAATAACGCCCGGCCGCGCGCCATCGTGCGCCGGGCCCGCGCTTTTCGCGAACTTTACGTTTCCCGCTCCTCAATATTCTCCCATGTCTTTCCTCCGCGCTGCCGACGCCCGCGACGAATCCGGCCACCTCATCAGCGAGCTGCACGGCGTTACGCTCGCCAAAATTCTGGAGTACCTCGTGGCTGCCTACGGCTGGCCCGAGCTCGACGCCCGCCTGCGCATGAACTGCTTCGCCGACAACCCCAGCATCAAGTCGAGCCTGACGTTTTTGCGGCGCACCCCCTGGGCGCGCACCAAGGTCGAAGAACTGTACATCAAAGCCCGCTCGGCCGAAGTGCAAGGGCGGCCCCGCCCGTAACGCCCATGGCCGAGCTATCCGAAAAATCTTCGAAGTCGTCCCTGCTGGTGGGGTTTCTGCTGTTTGTGGCTTTCGAGACCGTGGCGTTCTACAGCCTGCAATACCTCACCTCCGGGCTGGGTGAGTCCAATCAGTACCAGCCCGAAAATACCATCGTGAGCAATTGGGTGAAGACGATGGTGTTTTTCGTAGCGCACTTGGGCCTGATTATCGCGGCCGTGCTGGTGCTCAGCAACCGCCTGCCGCGCCGCTACCGCAGCCAGCTCATGGGCTGGTTCTACCTGGCGCTGGTCATGAGCTTCGTGCTGATTATTCCCCTGTTCGGGACCACAGATTGAACGGATTTTAGCAGATTACAACGGATTTTTTGTGGTTCGGCTTTTACATTTTTGATTATTGAGAAAGGCCACAAACTGATTCTTCAGCGTGTTTTCTTCGGCTATTGCAGCAACTTCAATTGTTAGATTAAGTGAGCCGAACCACAAAAAATCCGTTGTAATCTGCTAAAATCCGTTCAATCTGTGGTCCAAAACAAAACCACCGCTGTGGGCGGTGGCTCAAGAGTGAACTCCAAAAGACGTGGGTGGCAGCCGGTCGGTCCCGGCGTTATCATTAGACTGCGGTGCCGGTCGGTCCCGGCGTTATAAAAAGTCATGAGTAGTAGGTAACAAGTAGTTAGACAATTGCTTGCCTGTCAAAGTATGCACCTTGTTACTTACTGCTAAATTCCAACTACTTAGTTGTGGCGAATATCGATTTCGCGCTGCTGGTCGGTGGGGTTCAAAAAGGGGATGCGCACCTGCAGCTCGTCGCCCTCGTGCACGGCGTCGATGCGGGCCAGGTCGAGATTGTCGGGCAGGTTGAGCGTTTGCACGAAGAGCGGGGCGGCCAGCTGGTCGGTGGGCTCGTGGCGGAACTCGCCGAACACGGTGAGGCGCTGCTTGTCGAGCACCACCCGGAAGCTGTCGGCCGGCACGGTGGGCATGGCCACGCGCACAATCACGCCTTTCGGGCGCCGGTCGATGCGCAACTGGGGCTGAGCCACGCCGCCGCCAATAGTGTTGAGCAAGTCAAGCTGCGGGGCAATGGTACGGATGAATTTCGGGCTGATAAATTTCATGGCAAGGAGCCGGTTTTAGGAGCGGCTTCGGGCTTGCTATGACAAATGATGTACCAATCTTAATTGAGGGTTACATGCGCTGGTAATCAGCCGTATTGACCGGTTTTTTACCCCGTTTTTTTCTGCTTCCGCCACACTGGCGCAGTCACGATTTTAAACCTGCCAAACCCGACGAAATGACGGGAAAGTAACGCGGACTTTTAGTCCGCGAATTGCAAGAACAGGTGAGCTGTTACGCTTACTCGCGGACTAAAAGTCCCTGCCGGGCACGGCCGCGCTACATCAAAAGCGGCTCGTCAGGCCAAAGTGGATTTTCGAGGCATTGAACCCGAATTTCTGGTTGATGGTGGTCGACTGGCCCAGCGAATACACGAACTGGAACATGCCAGCCGCCGTGCGCAAGCTCAGGCCGGCGCCGAGGCCGGTGGGCTGGTCAAAGTAGCGGGTTTCGGTGATGTAGTGCTTCAGGTAGGCTTGGTCGGCAAATAGAAACACGTAAGAATCGGCCCCAATGAATTGCCGGAATTCGGCTGTGGCCACCGCGTAGGTGCTGGTGTAAAACTGGTTTTCGTTGAAGCCGCGCAGGGAGTTCAGACCGCCCAGGCGCAGCAAGTCATTCGTAAACAAGCGCGGGTTGAACAGGCCCTCGCCACGCAGGCGGAGGAGCAACACGCCGGCCCGCTTCACCGGAAAGTAGCGCTCAGCCCGCAGGCCGAACGTGTACTGCGTGGAGCGCAGGGCCACGCCCTCGTAGAGTTCGGGGCGAAGCTGGGCGTTTTGCCGAATGGTTTTGGTGCCCACCGCGCCCTGCCCGCTCACCAGGATGCCGCGCCGCGGGAAAAACAAATCATCCAGGCTGTTGAACGCATAGCCCAGGCCGTAGGAATTGTACTGGGAATCCAGGTTTTCGGGCAGCAGGGTGGTGTCCTTCAGCGCGTCGATGATGGAGCCGCGCTGCTCCGCAAAGAAGCTGACGCGCCCCGCCCGCGCCGTGGGGTAGGTGACTTGCAGGCGCGGCCGAATGGTGGTAAAGTCCTCGGTCTGCTTATACAGGTTGAAGGTGCCGGCCACTTCCAGCGGCGTGCCGAAGAAGTTGGGGTGCACGTACTGGGCGTCGAGCAACTGCGAGAGGGCATCGGTTTTGCGCCACTGCAGCCCCAGCTGCTTGCCGCCGCCCTTGATGTTGCGCAGGTTGATGGTGACGTCGCCCGTGAACTGCACGCCGGTTTTGTTGGCGTCGGCGTTGGGCAACACGCCCACAATGGCGTCGAACTGGTTCGAGGGCCGGTCGTCGAGCAGCAGGTACACCCGGGCGCGGCCTTGGGCAAAGCGCACTTCCGGCTCAGCTTTAAGCTTGAGGTAGGGCAATTGGCGCAGCAGCTGGGCCGCCGCCGCCAGCCGCTGCTGGCTAAAGGGCTGGTTGGGGAATATTTGCAGGTACTTGGTCAGGAACCGCTTCTTGGTCTTGGTGTTGCCCACAATCTGCAGCGAGTCAAACACCACGGCCTGGCCGCGTTTCAGCACCACGCGGCCGGCAATGTCGCGGTCACTCAGCTGAATGGAGTCGAGCCCCACGGTGGCAAACGGGAAGCCCTGGTTTTCGGCTTCCATCAAAATGCGCTCTTGCAGCTTGGCCCAGTCTTCGGGCCGGAAAGGCGTCTGGCGAAAAAACTTCTCGCGAAACCCGGCGCGCGCGAGCAGGCCGTCGCCCAGGTTGCCGTTGCGCAAGTAGGCCCAGCGGAATTGCGCCCCCACGTAGAGGCGCACCCGCACGGTATCGCGGGTCCAGCGCATGTCGTCGGCCGAGGCAGTGAGGTAGGCGTCGTTTTGCAGGGCCAGCACCAATTCCCGCACTTCGCGCAGCGCACTCAGCGAGTCGGGCACCGTGGGGCGCACCTTGTAGCGGCGCAGCACTGGCCGGTCGGTGGCTTCGGCGTCGAGCAGTAGCGCGCGGGGCCGTGCCAGCACCCGCACGGGGGCCGCGGGCGGAGCCGGCGTAGGCGCCGGGGGCAGGGGAGGAGACGCCAGTCCCGGCTGATTGGGCACGTTGGGGTCGAGCGTGGGCGTTTGGGCCCGAGCGGCCAGCGACCCAGCCAGCCAGCCCACGAGCAGCATTCCCCAAAAGCACAGGCGAGACCGGGTTGTCATTTGGGGAGATAACGCGAAAGCGGACGTTTAATTCCTCGAAGATAACCTGTGCCTTGAAGCTGGGCTTCGTCCGGTGTGCTAGTTGGGTTCTGGGGTAGAAGCGAAACGCTCAGGCATAAGCTCGGTCACCTCTGCGGCCCTTGTTGCAGCTGAAGCCCGCTTGTTCGCCTCCTCGCCCGCCACCACCAGGAAACCGTAGCCGAACACGAATAGGTTCAGGCCAATTTGCAGGCTCAGCATGTCCGCTACCATCATCACGGTAGCTTGGGTAAGGATGAAAAAACAAATGGCCGGATTGCGCCGTGCCCACGCCTTCGTGAGGGGCCACAGCAGCACCGCCAGCCAGATGCCCAGACCAATCAAGCCCCCGCCCATGAGGGCTTCTAGATACTGATTGTGCACTTCCACGCGGTTTTTAAGGCTTAGGCCGTAGTCTCGCCAGGCGTATTGCCGCTTCATGGCGGCGTGGGTATCGGCGGGGCCCACGCCCACCAGCCAGTTTTCGCTGATAACGTAGCCGGCCGTTTCGGCGGCAGCCAGGCGGCGCGCCAGCGAGTAGTTGTTAATGTCGTGGCGAAGCTGGAACTGCTGCACATCCCACACGGTGGCGCCCACTCGTTCGCGCACCGAGGGCAGCGCCTGGTACGCCAGCCGGGGCGCCGCAGCCAGCAGCAGCAACACGCCAAGGCCCAGCGCTACGTGCCGCCGCGTGAGCAGCCAGCCCGCATACGCCAGCAGGCCCGTGTAGAGCACCAACAGCCCCGTGCGGTACGCCAGCACGTGCAGTACCACCACCGCTACCACGGCCGCCGCCAGCAACGCCCGCCGCAGCCATAAACCGGCCAGCGGATGGCGCCGCAACAGCAGGCCCCAGAAGAAAGCCTGCGCCAGCATCAGCCCAAACGGCACATGGAAAATGAGCGTGATGGCCTGCATATTCTGACCGATTTTGATGGCTGCGTTGGCCGCTTCCGGGTGAAGGAGGTATTGGCCCAAAGTAGCCAAGCCCACGCCCGCCGTGCCCAACACAAACAGCGCCCCCACGGCCAGCCGCTGCCCGCCTGCCAGCGGCACCGCCGCCGTGAAAGCCAGCGGCACGCCCAGCCAGGTCAGGCTGCGAAAAACCTCGTGCCGCCACACGGGCCATTCGCTGGTATACAGGCTGCTCAGCAGCAGAAAAACCACAATGGCGGCCGCGCGCATGGCCGCGCCGTTGCGAACGTAGCGGGACAGGTCGCGGCGCAAATCGGGATTGGCCAGCACGGCAAGCACGCCCATGACCGGTGCCAGGGCCACCAAAAAACGCGCCGCTAGCAAGCCTACCACGCCCGCCACGCAGGCCAGCCACAGGAGGTATTGCGAAAGACGCCCGGACAGGTAGTACTGCATTGCGTGGATAGTGAAAGCATCCGCTTTTCAGCTCGAAGTCTTTGAAGCGGAGCGTTAGGTCTTGGCCGTTTCCAAGTTCAGCTTGCCCGTGAGGGCGGCTACGGCTTCCGGCGCCTCAAGGCGCTTTTGGTACTCCACTATCAAGTGGCCGCCGGTGAGCACGTTGAGGCTTTGGTTGAGCTGCGCGATTTCGGCGTAGGCTTCCGGGCGGGAGGCGACGGGCTGCCCGCGCCGGAGGCCGCGCCGCCGGGCCATCCAGCCCGCCAGCCGCATCCAGGGGTAATAAAAGGGCAGCAGAAACAGCGAGGTGTAATTGACCCGGCTGGGGTGCACTTCCACGATGCGCAGGCCCGAGAGTGCCGCCAGCACGCGTTGCTTGGTGACGTTGGCAAAAAAGATGTGACCTAAATACACGTCGTGGATGGTACTGGCTTTCTCCGACGCCCAGATGGAATCGGCCTCGTTCGGGGCCATGAGCTTGTAGGCCTCGCTCTCGAGCAGCAGGTAGCTCAGGCGGGTACGTAGGTTGGAATAGTTGGGCGTGGTGATGATGGCCCGCCCGCCGGGCCGCAGCACTCGGTTCAATTCCTGAAACAGGTGCAGCTGGTTGGGCATGTGCTCGATGCCTTCTTGGCAAATTACGAAGTCGAAGCTGGCGTCGGCAAAGGGCAGCGTGTCGTTGAGGTTGGCCCGCACACACTCGATGGCCGGGTAGCGAAAAAACTCTGGGTACAGGTCCGACGCCTTCACCTTGGCGCCCAGCTCCAGCAGCAGTTGGGCGGTGTCGCCGTTGCCGGCCGGCACGTCCAGCATGTCCTTGCCCACAAATTCGGCCTTGCGCCGCCGCAGCATGGCGGTCAGTAGCACTTTGATGTCCTTGCTGCCGGAGAAAGCAGGGGGAGAAAAACGAATCATCGAGGAAAAGAAAAGGGAGAAACCACAAAGCAAGCTAGCAAAAACTTACGGCTGGCTCCGGGCGCAGGTGCTGCGTTTACCCCGGCGGACGTCGCGTGAGCGGTTTCTACCTTTGCCAGGCGTTTTCGTCGGGCGCCGGCGGAATTATTAGGGCGGCGCGGCCCGTTTGAAAGGTTTGCCTTTCATTTTCGCATTTTCATGGCTGGCCTGTACCTCCACATTCCTTTTTGCAAGCAGGCTTGTCATTATTGCGACTTCCACTTTAGTACTTCGCTGGGGCTGAAAAGCCGCTTGGTGGAAGCCATTGTGCGGGAGGTGGAATTGCGGCGCGACTACCTGCCCGCTGGCACCGAATTGCAAACCATTTACTTCGGGGGCGGTACGCCGTCCTTGCTCACGGCAGGGGAATTGGACGAGATTTTCACGGCCATCCACCGCCACTTCACCGTGGCTCCGCATGCCGAAATCACCCTCGAAGCCAACCCCGACGACCTGAGCGCCGCCAAGCTGCAGGAGCTGCGGCGGACTGGTATCAACCGCCTCAGCATCGGCCTGCAAAGCTTCTACGAGCCCCACCTGCGCCTGATGAACCGGGCCCATACCGCCGAAGAGTCCACCACGGCCGTGCGCCGGGCGCAGGACGCGGGCTTCGAGAGCATCTCGATTGACTTGATTTACGGCGTGCCCGCGCCGGGCCACCACATTTGGGAGGCCGACCTGGCCAATGCGTTTGCGCTGGGCGTGCCGCACGTGTCGGCCTACGCCCTGACCATTGAGCCGGGCACCGCTTTCGGGCACCGCCTGCAGAAGGGCACGTTCCGGGCGGCCCCGGATGAGTTTGTGGCCACGCAATTTGAGATGCTGCTGGCCGCCATGCGCGCTCACGGCTACGAGCAGTACGAAATCAGCAACTTCTGCCAGCCCGGCCGCGAGAGCCGCCACAACGGCAACTACTGGCGCGGCGTGCCCTACCTCGGGCTGGGCCCCAGCGCCCACAGCTACGACGGCGAGAACCGCCTGTTTACGCTGGCCAACAACCCGCAGTACGTGGCCGCGGTGCTCGAGCGCGGCGAAGTGCCCGTGACCGTGGACGCCCTCACCGCCACCGACCGCGCCAACGAGTACCTGCTCACCACGCTGCGCACGGCCCGCGGCTGCGACCTCACGCATTTGCGCACGCACCACGGCCTCGACCTGCTGGCCACCCGCGCCGACTACCTGGCCGAGCTGCAAGCCAACGGCTGGGTCCGCATCTACCAGGAAGTTCTTACCTTGACCGACGCGGGCAAGCTGCTGGCCGACCACATCACGCTGGAGCTGTTCGAGACCACAGATTAAACGGATTTTAACGGATGAAACGGATTTTTTGTGGTTGCCGCGTAGGGGGCCTGGGAGATAAACCGCCGGAAGACCATACGCTTGCCAACAGCGCTGACAGACTGCCAAAACCCGGCTGAGCTGTTGTGACAAGACCAGAAGCGGCACCACAAAAATCCGTTTCATCCATTAAAATCCGTTTAATCTGCGGTCCTATGAACCTCTTGAGTGACAGCATTGCCGACGAAGCCGACTTCTTCGTCGAACAAGTGTACATCGTGGCCATCGTCTTCGACAACACCGACGACGTGACCGTGTGGGCCACCACCTTCTTCGACAACGACACGCACTTTTTTCATCTGGCCCTGCCGTTCAAGGCCCTCGATACGCTCCTGAGCCTGGCCCACGACCGCGCCGAGGCCATGCGCGACGAAGTAGCCGAAGCTCTGGCCGCCGGCAACTGGCCTGCCCTGCTGGAGTATAATTCGGACGAGAAGCCCCCGGTGCCCCTGCCCAGTGTGGCCCTCAAATTATCAGTAACTTACCCCGCCACGGAAGACGGGGAGGCCGAGGGCGAAGAAGGCCTCGACGACCCGCAGCCGCACAACATCTTCTACCTGGAAGGCGTGTTTGTGCGCCTCGATTCGTAGGCTTGCCCGGCAGCTTATGGTCGCGCATTCGCCTGCTTTTTACCTGGTTCCCGGTCTTGGGGCCGATGAACGGGTGTTCCGAGGCTTGCAGCTAGCCGGAGAAGTGCGCGTGTTGCGCTGGCTGCCGGTGCAGGCGCCCAACGAGGCCTTGCCGTATTACGCCGCCCGTTTGGCGGCTGGTGTGCCGGCCCACCAACCTTGCTGGCTGGTGGGCGTTTCCTTCGGCGGCGTCTTGGCCCTGGAAATAGGCAAGCTGCGTCCCCTGGCCCAAGTTGTCCTCATCTCCAGCTTAGCTAGCGCCAATGAGTTGCCATGGCCCGCCCGGATGGCCCGCGCCACCGGCCTGCACCGGCTGGTTCCTCCGCAGTTGCTGCCGCTGATGCCCCGGGTGGCGCAGTGGTTTTTCAGTGCCAGGAACGGGGCTGAATACGAGCTGTTGCGCCAGATTCTTCGCGACACAGACACTGTGTTTGCCCGGTGGGCCATTGCGCAGCTGGTGGACTGGCAAAACCAAGTGCCTCCGCCCACCGCCCGCATTCACGGTACGCACGACCGGCTGCTGCCTGCTGGCACTGCTCGCAGCAAGTACGTGCTGCCCGGCGGGTACTTTATCATTGTAAGTCAAGCAGCCGCAATCAGCCGTATTTTGAATGAGCTGGCGACTGATGTTGGCTGATAAGAAGCCAGTGAATTAGCACACTAAACATCCTGCCGTCACGTCGAGCGCAGCCGAGACATCTTGTCTCGGAAAACTAATCACTACCACACGCGAGATGCTTCGCTGCGCTCTGCATGACCGTTCTTCTAGCTCCTTATCTCCTCTTCACTTCCAGCCCTTGAACTCTCCCACATTTCCTCACGCCGGCCGCATCTATACCTATGACCCGTCCGCGCCAATTGATGTTTCCCTGCCCTTGCAGCCGGGCGAAAACCAGGTGAATTGCTTTTGGGCCGAGCCGGTGCAGTTCGACACCATTCGGGTGGGCAGCTTTGTGGGGAGCGTGGCACTGGGCGGCAGCACCAACTACCAGCGGGTACACGTCACGCCCCACGGCAACGGCACGCACACCGAGTGCTACGGCCACATCTCGCCCGACCCGGCCGTGACGCTCAACCAGTGCCTGCGCCGCTTCCTGTTCGTAGCCCGGCTGGTGAGCGTGGCCCCGCGCCCGCAGCCCAACGGCGACCGCGTGGTGATGCTGGCCGACGTGCAAGCCGCCTTGGCCACGCAAGCAGACCGGTTCGTCCCCGAAGCGCTGGTGTTGCGGACCCTGCCCAACCACGCGGCGAAGCGCCACCGCCACTACTCGGGCACCAACCCGACGTACACCGAGCCCGCGTTGGCGGAATGGCTAGTCGAGCACGACGTTCAGCACTTCCTGCTCGACCTGCCCAGCGTGGACCGCGAAGAAGACGGCGGCCAGCTCCTGGCCCATCACGCTTTCTGGCAGTACCCGACGCAAACGCGCCAAGGCGCCACCATCACCGAATTAATCTTTGTGCCCAGCGAAGTCAACGACGGACTCTACCTACTCAATATTCAAATAACTAGTCTTGAACTCGATGCCAGTCCCAGCAAGCCAGTGCTGTATGTGTTGATGCTGCAGTCGGAGGGGTAACCTCAGTACCCAAATGCAACCGAGGCCAGGGGTGCGGTATCTCCCAGATGAATTTCCGTTTCATCTACTCACCCCCTTATGCGACTTCTCCGTCCTCTCCTGCCTGGCTTCTTGTTGGTAGCCAGCGCCACCTGTAGCCTGGGTCAAACGGCACCGGTTTCGCCCGCTGCTGCCGCCACGGTTCCAGCCGAGCCCGCTGCGGCGCCCGACAAGCTGCTGCTGAAAGTGGGGGTGAACGCAGGACGCGCCTTTCGGTGGGGCAGCTACGAAGGATGGATTTCCCGGGTGCCTGTTTCCGCCGCGGCCGAATACGCGCTAAGCTCCAAGTTCACGGTGTACACCCAGCTCGACGCCGACATCAGCCTGCGCCGACGGGTTTCTTACTACGGCGAACGCAGCAATCTACTGGCATCGGGAGCGGTGGGCGTGGGAGGCCGCTATTATTACAACCAAGCCGGCCGCGCCCGAAACAACCGGGCCCACGGCCCGTTCATTGGCAACTACCTGGCCGTGGAAGCGCACACCGAAGTGCGCCGCCTCTACAACCAGACGGCTGAGTTCGGGCCGTCCATCAACCTGCTGTGGGGCATGCAGCGCCGCATCAATCGCAGCTTGTTGTTCGATTTAAACGCTGGCATCGGGCTGGGCGCTAACCGCTCGGATGCGGTGCTGGGCACGCCGGGCTCTACCACCATTACCACCCAGCTCAACGCCAGCCTGTACTTCGGCCGGTAAGCAGTTAGGCCACTCAGCCCCAACGCGAAAAAGGCTGCCTCTTGCGGGGCAGCCTTTTCTGGTTTCAATCAGTCAGCAATTAAGCCGGTACCGACACTACTTCGCGGGGAACAACCGTCACGAACGAACGGTCTTTGCGGCCTTTCTTGAACTGCACTTCGCCGTCAACCAACGCGAACAGCGTGTGGTCTTTGCCCATGCCTACGTTCTCGCCGGCGTGGTGCTTGGTGCCGCGCTGACGCACGATGATGTTGCCGGCAACGAGGGCCTGGCCGCCGAAGATTTTTACGCCGAGACGTTTGGAATGCGATTCGCGGCCGTTGTTGGACGAGCCGACACCTTTTTTGTGAGCCATGGTATTTAAGCTAAAGCTACCGGCAAATGGCCCGTAGCGGCTGGTTTAATAAGAATAGAATCAGATAGCGAGCAAACGGCCCAAACTAGCCGATGCTGTTAATCAGTACTTTGGTGAACGACTGGCGGTGACCGTTCATCTTCTGGTAGCCCTTGCGGCGCTTCTTCTTGAAGACGAGCACCTTGTCGCCCTTTACGTGGGCGAGGATGGTGCCGGTTACGGCTACGTCCAAAGTGGGCGACCCAACGGTGATGGTGCCGTTGTCATCGGTCAGCAGGGCGTGGCCCAGCGTTACGGTGTCACCGACGTTGCCGGCCAGTTTGTGAGCGTAAACGAATTTGTTGGCCTCAACCTTGGTCTGCTGGCCAGCTATGTTGACAATTGCGTACATCAGCTTTCGCGGGTTTTTCTAAAATGGGAAGGCAAAAGTACGACTATGGTTTGGGATTTCCAAGCCTAAGTTGTTAATCATCATTGGCTGGCCTCGATGCAACGCCTCAGAAGTGCCCTCAAGCAAGTGAAGCGCAGATTAAGACGCGGTTAAGAAACGACGAGAGTACGTACGTACAAGGCTCTGATTTGGGGACAAGTAAGCTTATCCACAGGCGCAATGTGGATAAGTGGGCCAAAAGCGTCTGATTTTGAGCGGTATTGCAAGAGAAAATAGGACTGTAAGCTCGGCGGGATTTGGCGGCTATGTACCGAAAAAAAGGCGAGCCTTAGGCAAAAATTAACAAAGAAAAAACCCCGACGGGGTGCCAATCGGCCCTGACGGCCGGGCTATATTTGATGCAGGAAGGCCGCCCGCATTTCTGGCGCATGGGGCAAACATCTGCCCGAGTTCGGCAGTTAGCTTGCCGTCTTCCTCGACGAAACCTGCCACTAAGACCCCCGAATTTTATGGAGCCGCTCCTCGCCGAAAACCCCAACCGCTTCGTGCTTTTCCCCATCCAAAACGATGAGGTATGGCAGTACTACAAGAAGTCGCAGGCCTCGTTCTGGACGGCCGAAGAAATTGACCTCTCGCAGGACCAGAAGGACTGGAACGGCTTGAACGACAACGAACGTCATTTCATCAAGCACGTACTGGCCTTCTTCGCTGCCTCCGACGGCATCGTGAATGAAAACCTGGCCGTCAACTTCATGCAGGAAGTGCAGATGCCCGAGGCGCGCTGCTTCTACGGCTTCCAGATTATGATGGAAAACATTCACAGCGAGACGTATTCGCTGCTGATTGATACCTACATCAAAGACCCCAAGGAAAAGGATTACCTCTTCAACGCCCTCGAAACCGTGCCCGCCGTGCAGAAGAAAGGCGAGTGGGCCCTGAAGTGGATTAACTCCGAAAACTTCGCCGAGCGCCTCATCGCCTTCGCAGCCGTGGAAGGCATTTTCTTCTCGGGTTCGTTCTGCTCTATCTTCTGGCTGAAGAAGCGCGGCCTGATGCCCGGCCTCACGTTCTCGAACGAGCTGATTTCGCGCGACGAAGGGCTGCACTGCGATTTCGCCTGCCTGCTTTACGGCTACTTGCAGAACAAGCTGAGCGAGGAGCGGGTGCAGAGCATCATCCGCGACGCGGTGACGATTGAGCAGGAGTTCGTGACCGACGCCCTGCCCGTGAGCCTCATCGGCATGAACGCCAAGAACATGTCGCAGTACATCGAGTTCGTGGCCGACCGCCTGCTGGTGGCCCTGGGCTGCGGCAAAATTTACAACGCCACCAACCCCTTCGACTTCATGGAAATGATTTCGGTGCAGGGCAAAACCAACTTTTTCGAGAAGCGCGTGGCCGAGTACCAGAAAGCCGGCGTGATGAGCGAGCGCACCGAGAACATGTTCTCGCTGGACGAGGACTTCTAGGCCGTCCGTCTCTGTTTCGACTTAAAAAAAGCCCGCCCTACTTGCGTAGTGGCGGGCTTTTTTGCGAGCGGCGTACAACAGGCACCTGCTTAGTTGAAGGCAGGAGCTGGAGCGGCGGCTAGCACCACGTTGGCCGGGGCCGGAGCAAACAGCTTGCGCAGCAGCAGGTGCGTGGGGAGGTATATCACGACCAGCAGGGTGGCCATCCAGCCCAGGAGGTAGAGCGGGTCGGGCAGCCAGGTTTGGGCTTTGGCGTCGTCGAAGCCGAAGACGTAGTTGATGTTGACCGGGATTTTGGGGTCGGGCATGATGGCGCCGGCGGGCGGGAGCAGGAAATAGGCCACCAGGCACAGGCCCCAGCCCAGGGCCGTCCACGACCACAGGGCCCGGCGGTCGTAGCCCAGGCGCTTCACCAGGAACACCAGTAAGAAAGGCAGCCAGCCGTGGAAGAAGGACAGCCCGCGCAGAAACAGCGAGCGGTTGGGGTCGAACATGTAGGCCGTCAGGCCGACGAGGTGCACGCCGAACAACTCGCCCAGGAAGTCGAGGCACCACAGGGCTTGGGGCAGCAGAATGCCCACGGCGGCCATGGAAGCCGGCAGCGCCCGCTCGGTCCAGAGGCTGATGAGGCTAAGCAGCAGGGCCACGTCGCAGAAGTACAGGAAGTTGGTGGGGCCGTAGTTGACGTAGTACACCGGCAGCAGCACGGCGATGAAAGCGGTAACCGCTAGTTTGAGCCAGAGCGGCAGGCGGGAAGCGGAGGCAGTAGTCATGAGCACGAAGGCAAAGTGAAGGCGTGAACCCAAGCTGGCGGGAAGGCTGCTGGGGAAGCCGAGGCGAAATACAGGCGCTAAACACGAAGTACCATGCTCATATTCGGGACAGTAAGACTTTGTGCGCCGCGCAGAATAGTTACAAGTAGTTGATAATTAGTGCCGAGTGTCGAGTGCGCCCGACTTTATAAGTCCACTTTATATTCGTGCCAGCACGCTGCCAAACTCGGGAGCTACCGGATATTTGCCAACTCAACAGCGCCACCCCCATGCGTGAACTCTTCAATGCCGAAGTAGTGCTGACCCGATTTCCGGGCAAAGGCGGCTGGACCTATGCGGCGGTGGGCGAGCTGCCCTTTCAGGTGAAAACGCATTTCGGCACCCTAGCCGTGAGCGGGCAGGTGGATGACGTGGTGCTGGAAGGCGCCCAACTGATGCCCATGGGCCAGGGCCGACGCTTCTTGCCGGTTAATGCTGCGCTACGCAAGCAACTGGGGAAGCAGGCCGGCGACGTGGTGCACCTGCGCTTGTACGCCGTGGAGCTGGCCCCAGCGCTGACTGTGTCGATGGCCGATTTGGTGGATTGCCTGGCCGAGATGCCGCCGGCGCTGGCGGCATTTCAGAGACTGGGGCCAGCGGCGCAGCAGCAGTGGCTGACCTGGGTGGAGCTGGCCGAAACGGACGAGGGAAAAACGGCGCGGGTGGAGCAGGCCATCGAGCGGCTGGCGCAAGGTGTGCTGGCCCCACCCAAGGCGTAGCGGGTGAGCCTACGGTTGAGGCAACTCGCGAGCGAAGGCTTTGCCACTATAATTAGTATTGGAAAATGCCGCGTACCCGTTCGTTTGGGTCCTTTGTGGAAAACTTCTATATTTTTTACTTGGCCCCCCCAAACCCATTGGGTAATTTCCGGGATTGAAAGAATCAGGTGTGCCGCTCAAGGGCGCATTTGGCACTACGCTTTCACAACTGCGCGAACGAGTTGCGGCTGAGTCTCCCCAGACTGGCCGTTTTTTATACGAAAAAACCCACGACCAAACACCACTGGTATGCTAGTAATTAAACGCGACGGGCGCCGCGAGTCCGTGAAGTTTGACAAGGTCACGGCCCGGATTGAGAAGCTGTGCTACGGCTTGAATCAGGACTTCATCTCGCCGATTGAGGTGGCCAAGAAGGTGATTGACGGCATTTATGATGGCGTGAGCACCATTGAGCTGGACAACCTGGCCGCCGAGACGGCCGCCTCGCTCACCACTCGCCACCCGGACTACGCCATTCTGGCGGCCCGCATTGCGGTGAGCAACCTGCACAAGGTGACTTCGAAGTCCTTCTCTTCGACGATGAAGCGGCTTTATACGTATGAGGACCCGAAGAATGGCGACAATGCTTCGCTGCTGGCCACGGACGTGTGGGAGGTGATTCATAAGAATGCCCACACCCTGGACTCGGCCATTATTTATGACCGGGACTACAACTACGACTTCTTTGGCTTTAAGACGCTGGAGCGGAGCTACCTGCTGCGCCTGGAGGGCAAGGTGGTGGAGCGGCCCCAACACATGCTGATGCGCGTGTCGGTGGGCATCCACAAGGAGGATATTGACTCGGTTATCAAAACCTACAATCTGCTGAGTGAGCGGTGGTTTACCCACGCCACGCCTACGCTGTTCAACGCGGGCACGCCGAAGCCACAGATGTCGAGCTGCTTCCTGCTCACGATGAAGGACGACTCGATTGACGGCATTTACGACACGCTGAAGAACTGCGCGCTGATTTCGCAGAGCGCCGGTGGCATCGGGCTTTCGGTGAGCAATGTGCGGGCCACAGGCTCCTACATCAAGGGCACGAACGGCAATTCCAACGGGCTGGTGCCCATGCTGAAAGTGTTCAACGACACGGCCCGCTACGTGGACCAGGGCGGCGGGAAGCGCAAGGGCGCCTTCGCCATTTACCTGGAGCCCTGGCACGCCGACGTGTTCGAATTCCTCGACCTGAAGAAGAACCACGGCAAGGAGGAAATGCGCGCCCGCGACTTGTTTTACGCCCTCTGGACGCCCGATTTGTTCATGAAACGCGTGGAGGAAAACGGCGACTGGACGCTGATGTGCCCCCACGAATGCCCCGGCCTGGAAAATTCCTGGGGCCCGGAGTTCGAGAAGCTGTACATGAAGTATGAGCGCGAGGGCCGCGGCCGCCGCACCATCAAGGCGCAGGAGCTGTGGTTTGCCATCCTGGAAAGCCAGACCGAGACGGGCACGCCCTACATGCTGTTTAAGGACGCGGCCAACGGCAAGTCGAACCAGCAAAACCTGGGCACGATTAAGTCGAGCAACCTCTGCACCGAGATTATTGAGTACACCGACGCCGACGAAATTGCGGTGTGCAACCTGGCCTCGCTGGCGCTGCCCCGCTACCTCGTGACCGACGCGGCCGGCAACACCACCTTCGACCACCAGAAGCTGTACGAGGTGACCTACCAGGCGACGGTGAACCTGAACAAGGTGATTGACGTGAACTACTACCCGGTGCCCGAAACGCAGAAGTCGAACTTCCGCCACCGGCCCATCGGGCTGGGCGTGCAGGGCCTGGCCGATACGTTCATTGCCCTGCGCATGCCCTTCGAGAGCGACGAAGCCTCGGGCCTGAACAAGGACATTTTCGAAACCATCTACTTCGCGGCCATGACGGCCTCGAAGGACCTCGCCGTGAAGGACGGGGCCTACGAAACCTTCCCCGGCTCGCCCCTGAGCCAGGGCAAGTTCCAGTTCGACCTCTGGGGCGTGACGCCCGACTCGGGCCGCTGGGACTGGGAAAGCCTGCGCGCCGAGGTGGTGAAGCATGGCGCCCGCAACTCGCTGCTGGTGGCGCCCATGCCCACGGCCAGCACCGCCCAGATTCTGGGCAACAACGAGTCGTTTGAGCCCTACACGAGCAACATTTACGTGCGCCGCGTGCTCAGCGGCGAGTTTATGGTGGTGAATAAGCACCTGCTGAAGGACCTGGTGGCCCTGGGCCTGTGGAACGACGCCATGAAGCAGGAAATCATCGCGGCCAACGGCTCGGTACAAAATATCCAGCGCATTCCGCAGCATATCAAGGACCTGTACAAGACGGTGTGGGAGATTTCGCAGCGCCGCATCATCGACCAGGCCGCCGACCGCGGCGCCTACATCTGCCAGAGCCAGAGCCTGAACCTGCACGTGCAAAACGTGAACTTCGGCAAGCTCACCAGCATGCACTTCCACGCCTGGAAGCGCGGCCTGAAAACCGGCATGTACTACCTGCGCACCAAAGCCGCCGCCGACGCCATCAAGTTCACGGTGGAAAAGCAAGCCGCCGAAACCCTGGAGCCGCTGGCCCTGGTCGAGCAGAACCAATCCGACATGGCCTGCTCCCTGGATAACCCGGACGGCTGCGAGGCCTGCGGGTCGTAAGGGAAGAGAAACAATAAATAAACAAAAGCCGCATTTCTAACTGAAATGCGGCTTTTATCTTAAAAACAAAAATGGAAGCTGAAGCAAAGTTGCCCGAGTACTCTAAGCTGTTCCTCGACTTTCCTCTTTATAATAAATTTAAAGTTGAATCAGATGGTCCGGCATGTTATTACCTGTATCACTTACTGACTTTTAATGGTAATGTTGACGCTTTTTGCCCTTCCTGTGGTAGAATGAGTACATTCCAGGGTATAGGTGCGGAGAATGTAGTGATGACTTCTGACGGCCATCGGATGGATTTAATGAGGCTAGAGCAACATGGTATGAGGATGAACATCGAGTTCTTTGAAAATAAGTCATGGCATGTAAAAATGCACTGTACTAGAATAAAGGAACATAGAATGCTGTTTAGCTTTCATATTGCCGATAGTACAATTATAAAAGTAGGCCAATATCCTTCGCAGGCGGACTTGACACTGCCCGATTTCCGCAAATACCAGCGTATTCTGAGTAAAGACAAATTTCATGAACTTAATAAAGGCATAGGCCTAGTTTCACATGGGGTCGGTATTGGTGCCTTCGTTTATCTGCGAAGAGTGTTTGAAGACTTAATTGAAGAGGCACATCAATTAGAGAAGGCTGAAGAGCACTGGGAAGAAGAACTCTATAAAGCTTCTAGAATCAAGGAGCGTATCCAACTTTTACAGCATAGACTACCTAGCTTTTTAGTTGAGCATAACTCTATGTACTCAATTCTGAGCAAGGGTATCCACGAACTTAGCGAGAAGGACTGCCTTGACTTTTTTCCTGCAATGAGGTTAAGTATAGAATTGATATTAGATGAGAAGCTCGAACGTTTCGAGAAGCAGAAGAAGATTGCAGAGGCAAAAGCTTCAATTGCTAAAATTCAAGCTCAGTTGGCGCAGGAATAACAAACTGGAGTTTGATGAAAAGGCTGGAGAGCTAAATACATTTTCGAATGTATAGAGCCAAGCTAATAAAAAAGAAGGGCCAGCATTTACTTATGCTGGCCCTTCTTTTTTATTAGCTTGGCGTTACTGAGCCCAAACTGCGCAAGTCCAACGGCCCGTATTGTCACTCTTTGCAACGTTATTCTTCCAATGTAAGGGTTGAAGGTTGCTGACGTCACTACTGCCTCCTAAAGATTTAGGATAAATGTGGTCAGCTTCCCAACCATGGTCAGAATTGCGGTTGCCATGTTCTGAATAGGAAATCCATGCTCCGCATTGGTCTTTCCGTACAAAGTTGGGGTCGTAACCTGCAACAATAGTTGCTTTGTTCCAGACGGAACGGAGTGTAGCTTCATTAAAGCTTTCACGAAGTGGGTATAAGGGTGTCATAGGATGTTTTTTGCAGATGTAAGCTGATTTGCTCAATCGGTATTATAAGTACTTATTGATATTTTAAGTTCCAGCTAGGTTAGGCAAATGCTAAAGCTTCTTTAGTATCATGCAGCCGCTGGAGCCCCGGGAGCGGCTGGTTTGGTTTTGAGGAAGCTCGCGCGGAATGGCAAGAAACACTAAGCATCGCCCAGCCGCTGCGGCGCCGGGGGCGGCTGGGTTGGGGTTGGGGGCCGTGGGGCCGCTTTCGTATCTTAGCCACATGGAAGCACCCGTTTCGGCGGCTCACCCCCGCATCACGCTCGACCCAAATATCTGCCACGGCCAGCCCACGGTGCGTGGCCTGCGCTACCCCGTGCAAAACGTGCTCGAATACCTGGCCTCCGGCATGACAGAAGCCGAAATCCTGGCCGATTATCCTGATTTGGAGGCTGAGGACCTGCGCGCCTGCCAGGCCTACGCGGCCGATATGCTGCAAGTGCGGTCCATCTTCCGGCTGGCTTCGTGAGCACCGCCGAGCCGCTGCGGTTTCTGGTCGATGCGTAGCTGCCGAAACGGTTGGCCGATTTCCTGGCCTTTCATACCGGCTGCGACTGCCTACACACCCTCGACCTGCCCGCGGCCAACCAGACGCAGGATGGCAGCATTACCCGGCTCTCGATGGCGGAGCGGCGGGTGGTCATCACCAAAGACGCGGACTTTGTGAATAGCTTCCTGCTCCACGGCCAGCCGTATAAGTTGCTGCTCGTTTCGACCGGCAACATCAGTACCACCGAGTTACTGGAGCTGTTCCGGCAGTTTCTGCCGCAGCTTACGAAGCTGTTTGCGCATCATTCCTACTTGGAATTGTCGCGCACGCTGCTGGTGACGCACCGCTAAACAGAAACGCTAAGCATCGTTCAGCCGCTGGTGCGCCGGGCGCGGCTGGGGGGCGGTTGGGTGTAGCTTTGTCGGATGCCCCTTCCCGATAAACCCTTGTTCATTGCCCCCAACAAGGTGCAGGAGTATCTATTGAACCCCGACCATCCCATTGGCGGGGCCAAGGCGAGCTTCTTCCTCGGCATTGGGTATTCGCGGCAGCACTACCAGCAGCTAATAGACGACCTGACGCTGCACGGCCACTCCGGTACGGTGACGGAAGAGAAACCTTCGCCCTATGGGACTAAATTTGTGGTAGATGGGCCACTGCTGGCGCCCAACGGGCGGCAGTATCCCATCCGAACCGTGTGGATGGAACAATCACCGGGCATCTACGTTTTGCTAATCACTGCCCACTTACTCAACCGCTGATGAAACCCTTCGCTGAATTAGACATCGTGCAATTGCAGCAAGCGCACCCTGAATGCGGCTTGCCGGCCGGTGCGTTGGGCACCGTCGTGTTGGTCCACGCCCAGGGCGAGGCCTACGAAGTAGAATTTGTGCAGCCCGACGGCCACACCCAAGCCGTGCTGACGCTCCCCGCTACGGAGGTAACCAAGCCCCTGCAACAGGCCGCGTAGCTTCTCCCTTTTTTGACCGAACAACACCCGCCACGCCTCTGCTTCTTTGGACGCACGCGCACCAGGGCGGGTTTTTGTTGGGGCAGTATCACTAAGCCGCTACGCGCCGGGGGCGGTTGGGTGGAGTTTGGGGTAGCTTGCGTGCTGAACTTTAATCCTTCGATACGCCATGATGGCAGCAGGCGGCAGCGTCTTGATTGCACTGGTCTATGCAATACTAGGCCTGCTGTTATTCCGGTCATTCTTGGGTTGGCGTCGCGCCAACACTCCAGTTGCTAAAAGCACTTATCTCATTCGGTCTGTCATCACTGGCAGCTTGCTGGTGGGATTTGCCTACAGCCAATATTCCTTTCACCAACAGGACGAGGCGAAATACATTGGAGTCTATGCTTTAACTCAGTATCCTCGTTGTCCGACGTGTGTACTTTACTTGGAGTCCGATAACCGCTACGAGGTTAGGCAAGGAACCAGTGTCAAAGAAGCAGGCCCTTGGCGCTACGAAAGCGGCGGTGACTATTGGATTGTGTACATCAACGAAACCGAGCAGCTTGGTAATGGCAAGTATTCTTATGACTTCCCAAAAAGCAGCAAAGGCGTTCGCAAGTGAGGCTGAGCTTTCCAACAACTGACGCTTCGCTAACTGCGCCGCTTTGAGCGCGGCTGGGTGGTTTGCGTCGCTATGCTTGGATGGAGCTGTTTGCGTTTCACTAAGTAGCCCCAGCCGGAGTGTAGCCAGCTCCATCCAAAACGAAAGCCGGGGCCCGTGCACCGCTGTTGGGCAGCGTACGGGCCCCGGCTTTGTGCGATTTTACCAGTAGCGGCCACTTCGCAGGAAGCAGAAACGGCCGGTCAGGTGCCGCTTCCGCTACGAGGTGTGGCGGCCGACATTAGAGGTGCTGTCGTTGGGTTGGTTGTTGCGGAACTCCTTGTCGGAGCTGTCGGCGCCCCGCTCGTCGGAGGCGTTAGCGAGAGAACCTTGGGGGCTGTGTTTTTCGGGGTCGAATTTCCCTTTCTTGGCCCCGCCGCTGTGGCCCTCCCGGCTCGGCACGTTTTCGCCGCGGGTGTTGGTGGCATCGCCGGCCACAGGGCCTTCGTGGGAACCGGAGAGCTGGCCACTTACGCCGGGGGCTTTCTTGCCCTGCTCGGGACGGTTGGGGGTTTGCTGGTCGTCTTTCATGGCGTGGGTTGGATGGGGGTAATCGGGTAGAACAGTCGGTTGTCGGCTGCTTGGGTTTTGCAGCTGATACAGGGAATGGTACGGAAGAATTTAGGCGGCAGTTCCTAGTGTTGAGCTTCACGTTGAAGCCGTTGCCGCAAAGCTGGGTAGCAAGTGGCCTGACAAACGAGCCGCGCACAACCTCCTGAATAGTCCACGCCTTGGTTGCGTAAATCTTGTGGCAATTGCCCATGCCTTACTCTTTCTGGGCCTCCATTTTCTATCTGCCGAACTCGCAAGTCACTCCGGCTTGGGCGCAGTCCTGAACTAGCAGAAGCCTTTGGAAAGGTGGCCGATGTACTGAAAGCAGCGAAGAGGGAAGCCAGGAACTGAAGGGTGTCGGCCTCAGTGACGTCAACCTGCCGCTGATGCTCCGGCGCGGGCGGGGTGGGCTGGCCTCCCCATCAACAGGGCGTGCGGTGCCACCACATAGCTTAAGCGCAGATTACGGGACCGCGCTGCCGAAGGCGAGCGTAACCATTCCGGTCTTTGGGGGTTATTGACCACCTATGGCCACTTGTAGAACGTATACGTACACTTCCGAGCTGTACGACCGGCCAGCCCTGGCGAGTAGTGCGGCGCTGGCCTGGCCGGGGGTGCGCGTCGAGCGGCACCAATTGGCCCCGATGGCGCTGCCTGCGCATTGCCACGAGCAGCACCTGCTGCTGGTGCACCAAGGGGCGCAGCCGGTGGTAGCCAGCCGGCGCAGCGGGGCCCGCGTGGAAACGGACTACTACCAGCGGGGCGACGTGGGCCTGTACCCCGGCGGAGAATACGGTCCGTTTGAGTGGAACGGCCCGGTGGACATCGTTCAGGTGCACCTCAACGCGCAAGTGCTGGAAGACCGGGCCCGCCGCGACCTGGACCTGACGCACTTTGCCCTGCGCGAGCGGTTTCGCTGCGAGGACGGGCTGCTTGCGCAGGTGGGGCAGCTGCTGCTGGCGGCGGCAGGCGGGGCGCACACGCTCGGGCAGCTCTACGCCGAGTCGCTCGCCACCACCCTGAGCTACCACCTCATCGAGCACCACGCCACGTTTGAGCGGCGCCCGGCGGGCCCGCACCGCGCCCGGTTGTCGGGCGCGGTGCTGGCCCGGCTGGATGCTTACCTGGAGGCCCACGCCGAGCAGCCCATTAAGCTGGAAGTCCTGGCCGGGTTAGCCAATTTGAGCGTGTTTCACTTTGCCCGCTGCTTCAAGCAAACCACCGGCCTCGCGCCCTACCAGTACGTGCTGAACTGGAAAATCCGGCGCGCCCGGGCGCTGCTGCGGGCGGGTGAGCTGCCGGTGGCGGCCATTGGCGATGCGCTGGGCTTTGCCTCGCCGGCCCATTTTGCCACGGCTTTCAAGCGGGCGACGGGCCAGAGCCCCCGCAATTTTCAGCGGGGCTAGCCGGCGCGTAACAAGCGCAAGAATGTGTAAGAAGAGGGCAAGAATCCGGCCGGCGGCCGGGAGGGGCCACCGGACCTTTGGGGCACTGAACACGGCCACCGAAATGCGGCTTTTACCCCCTCCCTCAACTGTATGTCAACTTCCCCTTCCGCTGCCCTGGGCCCGTACTCCGACGAGGAGCTTATCCAGCGCCTGCCCGGCTTTACCAACTGCCACGCCACCGTCAACGGGGTGCGCCTCCACTACGTGGAAGGCGGCCACGGCCCGGTGTTGGTCTGCTTGCCGGGCTGGCCGCAGACGTGGTTTTCCTACCATCCCATTGCCGCCGAGCTGGCCCGGCACTACCGCGTCCTGATTGTGGACGTTCGCGGCATGGGCAGTTCCGACAAGCCCGCCGCGGGCTACGACAAAAAGACGATGGCCCGGGACATCTACGAGTTGCTGCGCCAGCTGGGCATCGCCAAAGCCTCGCTGCTGGGCCACGACATCGGCGGAATGGTGGCCGCCAGCTTTGCGTTCAACCATCCGGAGGCCACCGAGAAGCTCGTCCTGGCCGATGGGGCCCACCCCAGCGAAGGCATGCGGCACATGCCCCTGCTGCCAGCGGCCGGCGCGTTCGCCGAAAAAATGGACGGCCAGCAGCCCTACGCCTGGTGGATGGCCTTCAACCAGGTAAAGGAATTGCCCGAGCAGCTCTTGGCCGGCCGCTTCCAGTACTTGCTGGACTACCTCTTTCCCTACGTAATGCTGGACGACAGCAAGATGCCGGCCTTCGACCGCGCCGTGTACGCCGCCGTGTACAACCAGCCCGAGAACATCCGGGCGGCCAACGCCTGGTACCAGGCGTTCAACCAGGACATCGCGGACGCCGCCACGTATGGCCGCCTCGCCATGCCGGTCCTGGGCATTGGGAGCTGCGTGTCCTACGGCTACCTGCAAATGAGCTTGCCCTACGTGGCCGAAAACGTGCAGGTAATCGGAATATTGGACAGTGGGCACTACCTGTTTGAAGAGAAGCCGGCCCACGTGCTGGAAGCGGTTTTAAGCTTTTTGCGAGAACCAAAGGCGTAGTTTCACTGGGCAAGCCACGAAAGCAGGGATGGCGCGGGCCTGTGGCCCGTGCCGACTAGTAGTGGGCCTCCGGCCCGCAGTCGTCCGCGCCATTAGGGAAAAGATGCTACTATTGTTCGATGAGTGCAGGCCGGAGGCCTGCGAATAGCGGGCACGGGCCGCAGGCCCGCGCCATCTCCTGCTTATCTTGTTCTATTCATGTCAGAGAAATACAAGACGTATGAGGGCGGGTTGTTCTTTGTGACGCTGACGGTGGTGGGCTGGATTGACGTGTTTACCCGTCCCGATTATGCCGAGTTGTTTCTGGAAAGCCTGCGGTTCTGCATCCGGCGCAAAGGACTTCGGGTGTATGCCTTTTGCATCATGCCCAGCCACGTCCACCTCATTGCCGATGTAGACGACGGCCTCTTGCTGGCCGATGTGCTGCGTGATTTGAAGAGTTTCACAGCCAAAAGCATCTACGAGCTCATCGAGACCCACCCGCAGGAAAGCCGCCGCGACTGGCTGCTGCGCCTGTTGCAATTCCATGGCCGGCCCCACGGCCAGGTGTTCAAGTTCTGGCAGGAAGGCAACCACCCCATCAGCCTGACTTCGCCGGCCTGGATGCAGCAGAAGCAGGACTACATCCACCAAAACCCGGTGCAAAGCCGGCTGTCGATGAAGCCCACCATTACCCATTCAGCAGCGCATTTCCGGATTGTGGCGTACCGCTAAGCCCCCTTTTATAAGGCCGGGCGATGGGGTGATGGCGCGGGGCTCCGCCCCGTGCCGACTAGTAGTGGGCCTCCGGCCCGCAGTCGTCCGCGCCGCTACGATATCGTTCAACGAGTGCAGGCCGGAGGCCTGCGGATGGTCGGCACGGGGCGGAGCCCCGCGCCATTTATGCGTTACTCAGTTGAACGAGGCCCGGAATTCCTGCGGCGACAGGCTGGTTTTGGTCTTGAACAGCTTGCTGAAGGACTGCAAGTGCTCGAACCCGAGGCCGTAGGCAATTTCGCTAACCGTCAGGCTGGTGGTGCATAGTTTTTCCTTGGCTTTGGCTATCAGCTGGGCGTGGATGTGCTGCTGGGTGTTTTGCCCGGTCAGGACGCGCAACAGGTTGCCGAGGTACTTGGGCGACAGGTGCAGGCGCTCGGCCACGTAGTGCACGGTGGGCAGGCCCTTTTCCAGGACATTGTCGCCGTTGAAATACGCGTGCAGCAGGGATTCCAGGCGTTCGAGCACCTCGTGATTGGCCTTTTCACGAGTGATGAACTGGCGGTCGTAGAACCGGTCGGCGTAATGCAGCAGGCTTTCCAGGTGCGACACGATAATCTGCTTGCTGAACCGGTCAATCGTGGACGCATATTCCTGCTGAATCGCGGCGACGAGGTGCAGAATGGCCGCCTCCTCCTTCGCCGAGAGAAACAAGCCTTCCTTGAGCGAATAATCCCAGAAATCGTACTGCTTGATGGTTTTGGCCAGTGGCGTATTCCACAGGAAATCAGGGTGGATGTACACCGCCCATCCTGATTTTTCCGCGTCTTCGGCCTGGCCGATGGCGGCCATGCTAAACACCTGGTTGGGCGCTAGGAAGGACATGACTCCCTCGTTAAAGTCAAACGAATGCTGCCCGTATTTCATACAGACGTTCCGCATGCGCTTGATGGAAATGCAGTAAAAATCAAAGACCATGACCGTGGGCTCCTCGCCGTACCGGTGCGGCACGGTGCCCACGTCCACCACGCTGAGCAGCGGGTGCTGGGGCTTGGGCAGATGCACAAACTCGTGAAACTCGCTTATCGTGGCGAAGCGTCTCATGCGAACTAATCGTTGGGGTAGATTTGCAGCACCAGCTTGCCCTGTACGTGCCAGGTCTGGCTTTCGCGGTGAGCGTCGGCTACTTGCACCAGCGAAAATACCTGGCTGATGAACACCTGCACTCGGCCCGCGTCAATCAGTTGAGCAATTTCTTGCAGCCACTCCCGCCGGGGCTGGTTGTTCGACAACTCGCCCGTGGCCTTCTTGTTGGCCAGGGCGGTCTGCATGGCTTCGTCGAAGGGGAAATCGACGTTGACGCTGACGAAGATGCCGCCATCTTTCAACGCGCTCACGGCTTTCGCTCGCGCCGCGTTGTCGCGCAGGGGCGAGGCTTCCAGCACCACGTCCACGTCGTGCACCCGCTCCTCCACCGGCTAGGTGCGGTAGTCCAGCACCTCGTCGGCTCCCAGGCCCTTCACATACGCCAGGTTGCCGGCCGAGGCGGTGCCGATGACGTAGGCCCCCTTGGCCTTGGCAAACTGCACGGCGAACCCCCCAACGCTGCCCGAGGCGCCCTGAATCAGGACGCGTTGGCCGGCTTGTAGCTTGCCTTGGTCGAAGAGGGCCGTCCAGGCGGTGAGGCCGGCCAGCGGCACGCTGGCCGCTTCGGTGAAACTGAGGCTCTTGGGCTTGTGGGCAAACCGGCTGGCTTTGGCCGCGCAATACTCCGCGTAGCTGCCGTCGCCGGGGAAGTTGGGCTGACCGTACACGGCGTCGCCCTTCTGAAACCCGGTTACGGCGCTGCCCACCTCTTCCACCACGCCGGCCGCGTCCCACCCAGGGTCATCGGCAAGGTCAGGTAGGCGCGCAACGCGTCGTTGCCGCCTTCCCGAATTACCCAGTCAACGGGGTTCACGCCGCTGGCATATACTTTGACGAGGATTTCGTCGGCCGCCGGCACTGGCCGCGCCACGTCTTCCACTTGCAGGACCTCCGGCCCACCAAATGCGTGAATTCTTACTGCTTTCATAAGTAAATACGTTCCGTTAGTTGATGATAGCAAAGGTCCCGGCCACTGAAGCAGCACGTTTAGCCAGAATGCCCTTTGTTTTAATCGAAATGACGAGCGGTAGGAGAGTCGGCCGCCAGCACGGCATATTGGGCGGGATAAGCTCAAGGCATGATGGCACCCTCGTTTCGCGCTTTGGACTGCACCACTGCCCGCCGGCAAGGTGGACGCAAGGGAGTTGGATGGGCACAAGCTGCTGCTCATGGATGATGTTGGGCGGGTGCGCGGGGGCTACGATGACAGCTGGGTTTACCTCGGGAGCAGCGAAAGCGAGGGCAGTAGTGCGGTTGTTTGCTCGAATCAGCAAATCATCGATGGAGGAAATACCTTAGCGCTTGCCAATGACTGCACGTTGCGGCCGTCCACCTGCATGGGCGGCCGACTAAGCCGCTGGTTGCCCATGTACACCGCTCTCCTCGCGCACATTGCCCGCTACGTGGCCCTTACCCCGGCCGAAGCCCAGCTGCTGGGCGACCACCTCACGCTGCAAACCGTGCCGCGCAAAGCCTATCTGCTGGCCGCCGGGCAAACGTGCACCGCCAGCTTCTTTGTGCTGAAAGGTTGCCTGCGCATGTATTTCATCACCGAGAAGGGCACGGAGCAAATCACGCGTTTCGCGCTCGAAAACTGGTGGCTGACCGACCACGCCAGCCTGCTGAGCCAGCGGCCGGCGCAGTCTTTCATGCAGGCCGTGGAGCCCACCACCGTGGCCGTGCTCGACCACGCCCGCCAGGAGGAGCTGCTGGCCCAGGTGCCGGCCCTGGAGCGCTACTTCCGGCTGGTGCTGGAGCGCGTGGTCGCGGCCGACCAGATGCGCTTTGTGTACCAGTTCGGGCTGTCGGCCGAGGAGCGCTACCACCACTTCAGCAGCGCGTTTCCGGGGTTTGTGCAGCGGGTGCCGCAGTACATGCTGGCCTCGTACCTGGGGTTCACGCCCGAGTTCCTGAGCAAGATTCGGGCCCGGCCCGGGGGCCACTCGGCCGGCAAGGCCGGCCCCCACGAGCCCTGAATTTCTTAATCTAGGTTAAGGAGAAGCGGGCCGGGGCAGGCGGAATTTTGTCGTGTACTCTAACCCCCACATGTTATGGACCAGCGACTCAACCTGGAGCAACTCGAGCCCAACGCCTACAAAGCCATGTACGGCCTCGTGAAATACCTGGGCACCACCCAGCTCAGCACCACCCACCACCACTTGGTTATGGTGCGGGCCTCGCAGCTCAATGGCTGCGCTTTCTGCATCGACATGCACACCCGCGAAGCCCGCGCTCACGGCGAAACCGAGCAGCGCCTCTACCTGCTCGACGCCTGGCGCGAAACCACCCTCTTCACCCCCGAAGAGCAAGCCGTGCTGGCCATGACCGAAGAAGTGACCTTTATCAGCAAGCACGTCTCGGCCGCTACCTACCAGCAGGCCGTGGCCGCCTTGGGCGAGCAGTACGTGGCCCAGGTCATCATGGCCATTGTGGCCATCAATGCCTGGAACCGCATCAGCATTGCCACCAATAAGCCGCTGCCCGCCTAGCCGGTACTACAGGAGCAAGACTGTTTCTCTCAGCCGCTGCCGCTTCGGGACGAGTTGGTTTGTGGGCTCAGGTGGCAGGACATAAAGAGGCGCAAGAATGATGACGGCGAGTTTGCGCCACGCAAAAAGCCCCGGCTGTGAGAAACAGCCGGGGCCTGTGCCACCAGAGTGGCTTACGAAATAATGACTTCGACGCGGCGGTTTTGCTGGCGCCCGTCGGGGTTGTCGCTGCCGTCGGGCTTGGTGTTGGGCGCAACGGGGTTGGCCTCGCCGTAGCCTTTCACCTGGGTTTGGCCGGGGGTACCGGAAGCGTTGGTGCGCAGCCAGTCGGCAATGGCCTGGGCCCGCTGCTGCGACAGCTTCAGGTTGTACTGGTCGTCGCCTTTGGCGTCGGTGTAGCCGTTGATTTGCACGCGGCTTTTGGTGGCTTGCTTCACCACCTGGGCCAGCTTCTCAAGCGTAGGCCGGGCCTCGGGTTTGAGGTCGGCCTTGTCGAAATCGAACAGCACGTCGGCGTTGAAATTGATGACCAGGCCCGCTGCCGTTTGCTTGCCGCCCAAGTCGCTGATGAGGCCGCTCAGGTCGCTCACGCTAGCGGTGAGGGTTTCGCCTTGGTCGGCCATGGCGGGGCGCGGGGCAGCCGGAGGCGGCGTAGCCGCGGGGGCCGCGGGTGGGGCGGGAGCACTGCTTAGGGTTTGGCCAGTGTCGGCGGTTTGGGCGGTCTGCTTGTTGTCGGAGCAGGCCGCGACTAGCAGCGCCCCGAGCAGCAGGCCGCCGGTCCACGTCGGGCGGCTCATCGCTGCACGGCTATACCATCGAAGGAACCCACTTCGGGCACCACCAGCGAGATGGTTTGGCTGGTGGCGGGCGGGGCCGGGAACTTGAACGTGGCAATGGCCGGGTTGCCCTTGCTGGTCCGGATGTGCAATTGCTTGGTGCTGCCGAACAGCGGCGTGGCCATGAAGCTGCCGTCCTGGTCTTTCAGGATGCCGTACTTTTTGGAAGTGGCGTCGTCCACGTAGTTAACCTGCTCCAGCTTCGTGAAGACGGAGGGAGTCCGGTCGGCGTCGCGCGGGATGCTGTACTGCAGTTCGACTGTGAGGATGTCGCCCCGCACCAGGGCTTTGGTGAGGGCTACTTGCGTGCCTTCGGGCCCGGGCTGCGTGTCGAGGGCCGGCTTGGCGGGCGTAGCGGCCGGCTCAGCGGCGGGGGCAGACTCGGCGCGCACCACGCCGGTTTCGGCGGGGGCGCTGGCGGGGGGCGCCGGCGCGGTAGCAACGGTGGCAGTTTCGTCGGTCGTCTTCTGGCCACAGCCAGCCAGACCCAGTAGCAAACAGCTTAACGCAATGAATGGCTTATGCATACGCGTAGGAAAGGGTGAGCCTAGAATACGCGCGGACTAGTGAGGTGGTTATCAACGGCCGGTTCGTTGTGGTGAGGCGCCGGCTGCGCAGCATCTGCAGCGGCCCCTGAAACCAGCCGTTTTGAGCCTGCTACGCCAGCACCCGCAGGCCGGCTTCGCGGTACTGCGCCAGCAGGGCGGATGCGGCGCCAGAGTCGGTCACCAAGGTTCCTACCAGCGACAAAGGCGCAAACTGGAAGTATTTGTCCTGTTCCAGTTTGCTGGCGTCGCAGAGCAGGTACACGTGGCGGGCGGCGGCAGTCGCGGCCAAGCTGATGGTGGCCTCGTGCTCGCTGTTGGCGCTGAGGCCCCGGGCCAAGGAAACGCCATCAGCGCCGATGAAGGCCTTGTCGACCTGGTAGCGCCGGAGCTGCTCGGCAGCAACCAAGCCGTGCATGGCCTGCCGCTCGGCATCCACTTCGCCCCCGGCCACCACCACTTGCACCGCCGAGCCCGCCAGTTCGAAGAGCACGGGCAGGGAATTGGTCACGACCCGCAGCTTGCGGTGGCGAATGAGCTGGCACAACGGAAACGTGGTGCTGCCGCAATCAATAAACACGGTGTCGCCGTCGGCAATTTGAGCAGCGGCCAGTCGGCAGATATGCTCCTTCTCGGCGAGGTGGGCGGTGGCTTTGCGGGCGAAGGACACGGGGTCTTTGGCCACGTGCGGCAGCACCGCCCCGCCGTGGGTGCGTACCACCAAGCCCTTGGCCGCAAGGTGCGCCAAGTCGCGCCGAATGGTGATAGGGGTGGTGCGGAGGCGCTGCGCAGCATCGGTCACTTCCAGGCTGCCGTGCTCGTCTAGCAGGGCCAGTAAATGCTGCTTTCGTAAATGAAAATTCATTGTTTATGTGTTACTTAGCTCAAGTAATCACAAATAAACAGTAATGAACATGAACGAACAAGCAGTTCTGCACAATGAACACATTCGGCTGCGCGAACAAGTGGTGTTGTCCGATAATTGGTACACCCTTCGCAAAATAACTTTCGACTACCAGCGAAAAAATGGGACCTGGGAAACGCAGTCGCGCGAGGCCTACGACCGGGGCAACGGCGCCACCATTCTGCTCCACAACCCGGCAGCCGACACGGTGGTCCTGACCCGGCAATTCCGCTTGCCCACCTTCGTCAACGGCAACCCCACGGGCCTGCTCATCGAAACCTGCGCCGGCCTGCTGGACAACGACCATCCCGACACAGCCATCATCCGGGAAACCGAAGAAGAAACTGGCTACCGCCTCACGGCCGTGGAGAAGGTGATGGAAGCCTACATGAGCCCCGGCTCGGTAACGGAACGCCTGTATTTCTACCTGGCCGAGTATTCGCCCAACACGGAGCGCCTGGCCGGGGGCGGCGTCGAAGAGGAGGAAATTGAAGTGCTGGAATTGCCCCTGCGCGAAGCCCTGGCCATGGTGGCCACCGGCGAAATCCAGGACGGCAAAACCATCATGCTGCTGCAATACCTGCGGCTGCGGCAGCTCGCAGCGTGAGGCCAGCAATGGGGCGGGGAACTGACTCGCAAGCGGTTTTCCGGAGGGCTATGCCGATAATGAGGGTTTGAGTGGAAGGCAATACCTTAGGGCCTCGTTCTTACGGTCTGGCTATGAAATTACTACTCTCGCAAACGGCCCAAACATTAAGGCGGACATTGGCCGCGCACGGCGTGTGGGCCTTGCTGGTGCAACTGGCCGCCACCCCGGCCGCCGCGCAAACGGCCCGCCGCGCCCCAGTCAACCCGCTGAACGAGTACCTGGGTACCTACGAGTACAAGAAGCCCTACGGCACGCTGCAGCTGCTGCCGAAAGACAGCCTCCTGCTGGCCGTAATTGACGAAGCCGAATACCCCTTGCGCCGCATCAAGCGCGACGTGTTTCTCAACGCTGGCAACGACACTATTCCGTTTCGGCGCGACGCGGCTGGTGCGGTGACGGGCTTTGCGGAGGCCGGCATCTTCTACAAGCGTCTGTCGTTGGCCACGGCCAAATCGCCAGCTTCTCTGTTTGCGCGGCGCCTGCCCGACGGCAGCCGGCCGCGCTACACTTACCAGCCGCCCGCCGCCACGGCCGATGGCCTGCCCACCGCCAGCCTGGCCAGCATGGGCCTGAACCCCGCCCCGCTGCAAACCATGGTGCAGGCCCTGGTAGACGAGCAGCAGTACCCCGGCGTACACAGCGTGCTGCTCTGGCACCGTGGCAAGCTGGTGCTGGAAGAATACTTCTACGGCTACGACCGCGACAAGCTCCAGCAGCTGCGCTCGGCGTCGAAAAGCTTCGTGTCGGCGCTGGTGGGGGCGGCCGTGCAGCGGCAGGCCATCAAGGGCGAGCAAGACCGGGTGCTACCCTACTTCAAGTACCCCGGCTACGCCAACCCCGACCCCCGCAAGCAGGACTGGACGGTGCAGGACTTCCTGACCATGCGCACCGGCCTCGACTGCAACGACAACGACGGGGGCAAGTCGGCGGGCAACGAGGAGAAAATGTACCCGCAGCCCGACTGGGTAAAATTTGTGCTGGACCTGCCCCTCACCAGCGACCCCGGCAAGCAGGGCTCCTACTGCTCGGGGGCGGTGGCTGTGCTGGGCAAAGCAGTGGAAAACGCCACCGGCCAACCCTTGCCGCAGTTTGCCGAAGCGAATTTGTTCAAGCCCTTAGGCATCAGCAATTACCGCTGGAATTACCGCCTCGACAACA
>NZ_DASVSI010000013.1:0-17938 GCF_036388155.1 Hymenobacter sp.
GCGCGGACTAAAAGTCCGCGCTACGTGCCGCGACTCCGAAACCGCTCTAGCTGGATGGGTTCTTAAAGCTGCCCAGAGGTTCGCCCCACTTCCAACGAAAAAAGCGACTCCGCAAGGAGTCGCTTTTTCTTGGTTTGATGCCAAAATGATGCTTTGCTATGCTAGGCCAACGCGTCGAGCGACACGCGCTCGGGCAGCATCAGGCGGCGGAATTCGCTCACGGAATAGCCCGTTACCTGGCGGAATTGGTTGCTCAGATGCTGGCCGGAGCTGTAGCGCATTTGGTCGGCAATTTGGTTGAGGGTGAGCTCGCCGTAGCTGAGCAGCTCCTTCACGCGCTCGATTTTGAGGCGAATGAGGTACTTTTCGATGGTGAGGTTGGCGGTGCGCGAGAACACCTTGCTCAGGTGCGAGTACGTGGCCGCAAACCGGTCGGTGAGGAAGGCAGAGGTGGTAAGCGGCGAGCGTGCCGTGCGCAGGTGCTCGAGGTAGTCGGCCAGCACGCCTTTGATTTGTTCGGTGAGCTGTTCGGCGCGGCCGCGCAGCAGCTCAAAGCCGGCGGCGTGCAGCAGCGGGGCCAAGGCTTCGGGGTCGGCGGGCGTTGTTTCGTCGAGCTCGGCCACACCCAGAGTTACAGCGGTGGGGCGGTAGCCAGCCCGCTCCAGCAGGTTGTGCACGGCTTCGACGCACCGGGGGCACACCATGTTTTTGATATGCAGTAGGTTAGTTTTCAAGGTCTTTAACGTGTTTCGGGCCGCCGCGAGGAAGCCGGTGGAGAAAAAGAACGAGTTGCAGGCGAAGAGGCCGCGGCCCTGCGTGGGCGCGGGGCCGGGGTCGAAACCTCTGCCCAGCCGCGCCCAAACCAGTGCCCGGTCGCCCAGGTCACAAAGGGCACAACGGCCAGAAAGGTTATCGCCAGCAACCAGAACAATACGAGAAAGGCAGAAAAAAGTCGCGAGAAGAACTGGTCACTTGTGCCAAACAAGTAACCGACCAGCATTAGTGCCAACACCAGGCTCACGCCGGCCAGCACGCCCACCCGCCGCCAGGGCCAGGCGGCAACGTGTTTGTGGAGGCGACGGCGCAACGGGAGAAGCATTAATTGGCGTTTTGGGAAGGTGAAAATACGGGAAAATTTGGTTTGACCAATAGGCTAAGCCAGCAACTTCAGCAACTCTTGCTGCACCGCTTCGCCGTTGTCGGCCTCGTACCAGGCATTCATGGTTTTCACTATTTGATTGGTATGCAATGACTTGTTGGCGTGCAGCTGATGGGCCAACGTTTGCGCTGCCGCCGGCCGCGGGCCCCAGTCGCCCAGGTCGGCGCCGGTGGCCGCATCGCGCCGAATGAGCTTGGGAATGCTGTTGCCGCCGTTGGTTTGGTGGGCGGCCATCAGCGCCGGGTGGTCGGACCGGAGCACGACGTAAAGCGTGACGTTGCCCTCGCTTTTTTCGGCCAAATGGGCCAGGATGGGCAGGGTGTGGGCCGTGTCGCCGCACCAGGCTTCGCCCAGCACCAGCCACGTTTCCGGCCGGGGCAGGGCGGCGAGTTTGGCCACCAGCTCGGGCAGCAAGGGCACGGCGTGGGCGCGGTCAAGGTGGGCCTGGTTTTGGTCGGTGAAGCGCACAAAGGCCGGGTTCTGGTCGGGGCCGCTGGTGCGGTGCTCGGCGCTGAGCGAGCCCACCAGCGCCCGAAACTCGGGGTAGGAATAGGCCGGGGCGGGCACGGTGGCAAGCAAAGGAATGGTATTGGCCATCAAGTGGAAAGCAAAAAGTGCTGGGAGGCGTGCAACTTAACCGCCGCCCCCACCGCTACAACCGTACCCGGGCCCAACGGTTCGGGTTGCGCGGCGGCAAGTTATTTTTCTACCTTGCGGCGTAGCTCATTCTCCACCTCTCCTTCACCGTCTCTTTTCATGCGTTTGCAATCCCTTCTCCGTCCCTTCGCCGTGGCCTGTGCCGTCACCGCCTCGCTCAGCGCTTGCAGCTCGGGCACCGATGATGGCGACACCAACGTGGAGCGCGGCTACACCAAAAAGAACGTAGGTGCTCCCACCAACGGCGACCTCAAGGGCGACTCCACCACCGCAGGCTTGTCCCGCGACACCACGCACCACGTCACCGGCAAAGAGCTGTACAAAGCCGCCGGCGACGCCAAAGACCGCAACCACGACGGCCTGGCCGACTAGCCCGGCGCCCGGGCCCACAGGCAGTTTCCAGCAAAAAGGCCCGCACCTGATGGCGCGGGCCTTTTGCTTGTTTGCAGAACGGGAAGGTGAATGGGGCAGCCGGGGCTAGTAAAAAATAAACCCATTGGGCCCCACCTTCACGGTGAAGGAGTCGATGGGCGCGCCGGAGGCCTGGTAGCGAATGAAGCGGCCGTTGCTGTTGAAGCTGGGCGAAATGGCGCCGTACACCGTGTTGTCGCGCGGGTCGATGGCAAAGCCGGAAAAGCTGCGGCGGATGAAGGGCGTGGTGGGCAAGGCCGTGGCCGTGGTGGGCAGGCGGTACTCGGCGCCCCCGAAGCTGTAGTACAACTCGTCTTTGGTGGGGCTAATGCGCAGCTTGCTGGGCCCGCCCGTGGCCGGGAACGTGAGTTTGAGCTGCGTGGCGGGGCTGCTGGGATTGAAGCGGATGAGGGCGCCCGCCGAAACCTGGACCGCCGCCCCGGTTGCGTACGACACAAAGCCCGAGCAAAGCACCCAAACGTTGCCGTCTTTATCGGCCGCCATGCTGGCGGGTCTGTCGGACACGGCAATGGTAGAGGTCAGCGTGCCCGTGGCCTCGTCAATCACCGAAACGGTGTTTTCCAAGCTGTTGGGCACGTAAATTTTACCGCCCAGGGCCAGCAGCTGCTCGGGGTTGCGGCCCACGGTCACGCGGCTGGTCACGGTGTTGGTGCTCAAATCCAAGATGCTGAGCACGCCTGGCGAGTAGGCGGGGGTGCTGTTGTACACCCCGCGCCACTCGGTGACGTAGCCCCGCGTGGCCGAGGTGGCCGTGAAGTAGCGGGGCTGCTCGATGCCGCTGATGGTGCCCGCCGTTTTGAAGCTGGGCAGGTCCACGACCTCGATTTTGCTCGAGGCGTTGACCACCACGTAGCCGCGCGTGCCCTGCACGCCCATGTCCTGCACCACATCGCCGAGCTTGGCCCCGCCGTTGGCGCTGCCGAAAGCGTCCACTGACGTCACGACTTTGGCCCCGCGATTGAAGCCGCTCACGGCACCATCGCCCACCCCAAATTGGCCTTCGCTGAGAATAAATACATCAGGCTTAGGCGCTTCTGGCTCGTTGTTATTGGGGTCGCACGAAGCCAGTACGGCCAAGCTCGCGAGAAAGGAAATGAACTGTTTTTTCATAAGTGTACCACTGGCACTGCCAGCAAAAAAGAAAAAAAGAGAAGTGGAGTTAAAAGAAACAGCGGCCCACGCGGCGGCTTCAGCGCCAGTTCAGGCGCAGGCTGGCGCTCAACGTGCGAGGCGGAGCCGGGCGCCCCGGGTAGCTGTAGTAAGCACGATTGAGCAGATTGGCCGCCTGCACCAGCACCAATAAGCTGGTGCCAGCCGGCCCGCGCACCGTGCGCCCCAGCGTGGCCCCCAGCAGCCCTGTGCCCGGCAGAAAATCAGTGCCCGACGCGTTGATGTAGCGAAAGCTGGTGAAGGCAAACGTGCCGCTCGCCAGCCAGCCGCGCCAGCGGTGGTCGGTGCTGAAGCTGGCCTGGTGCAGCGGCACAAAGGCTAGCTGCACGCCCACCGGGTCGGAGTCGGCGGCGGTGCCTTGGGTTTTGCGGGTGTCGGTGTAGTGGTAGGCCAGCTGCACGCCGCCGGAGTACTGCTTTTGGCGCAGGCGCAGGGCCGTGCTCGCCTCCACGCCCTGGCTGCGCACTTGGCGCAGGTTGCGCGGGCTCCAAATACCGGTGCTAAGGCTGGGCAGCCACTGCACCCAGTCGTTGACGTCCTGACGAAAGGCCGTGACTTCGGTTTCGGCCGTAACGCCGCTGGGCCACGTCAGGCGGTGGCGCAGGCCGGCCTCGTAGCCCAACCCTTCTTCGGGCCGCAGCTTGGGGTTGCCGCCGGGCAGCCAGTACCGTTCGTTCAGGGTGGGGGCGCGGTAGCTGCGGGCCGCACTAGCTTTGGCGGTGACCTGGCGAGTTGATGAGTTGGTGAGCAGGGAATCCTGCGCTAATGATAACAGGTCCCACTCCCCTCCCACCGTGGGCGTGAGCGGCGCCAACCCGGCTGGCAGAGCGGCCTGCCGCAAGTTGGCCGAAAGGCGCAGGCCGGGCCGGGGGTCGTAGCGCAACAGGGCGAACGCGGCTGCCCGGTTCTCGGCTACTTTGGCCATGCCGTAACCATCGACCAGGGCGCTGAAATGCTGCGCTTCGGCGCCCAGGCGCAAGCTGCCCCGGGCGCCCAGGGCGCTGGTGTGCTCGGCCTGGGCCTGGGTGGTGCGCACCCGCGAGTTGCTGGGGTCGCCGCCGTCGCGGTAGTTCAGGATGTCTTCGAACCAGGCCCCGCGCACGGCCCACTGCCGGCGGGCGGCCACGTGGCGGTAGCCCAGCACCAAGCGGCGGCTTTGGTCGTGCTCGCGGGCCTGGGTGGCGGTCACGTTCACACCCGACTGGATTTCGCGGTCGGCATCGGTCAGCCACGCGGCGGCGGTTAGCTCGCCGGCTTTGCCCACGCGCCAGGCCACGTCGGGGCTGATGCTCCACTGGTGGCGCAGGGCCGCATTGCGCAGCTGGTAGCGCACGGGGCCACTCGCTTCGCGCAGCACATACGAATAGTTGTTCTGAGCTTCGCGGTAGCTGCCGGCCACCCGCACCGCCACGGTGGGCGTGGCCGTGCGGGCTTCGAGGCTGCCGCCCCGCACGCCAAAGCTGCCCGCGTCGGCCTGCACGCTGCCGTGGAAGCCGGGCCGCCAGTCGGGCTCGGAGTTGAGCAGGACGGCGCCGCCCACGGCGCCACTGCCGTAGAGCGCCGCGGAGGGGCCAGGCTGAATGGCCACGCGGGTAGTGGCGCCAATGGGCAACAACGAAAAGTCGTTTTGGCCCAAAGTAGGCAGCATGATGTTCAGTCCATTCCAGAGCACGGCCGTGTGCTGGGCCGAGGTGCCCCGCAACGCAATGGTGGCCAGCTGGCCGGGGCCGTAGTTCTTGAGCGCAATGGGGGTGCGGGCTTGCAGCACGTCGGCCAGGTTGCCGCCGCGGTACTGCCCCAGCACGGCCGAGTCCAGCTCGAAGCGGCGGCTGCCCACGGCAAACCGCTCGGGGCCCACGGCGCGCACCCGCACTTCGGGCAGGCGGTGGCGCCGCCGGCTCAGCTGCGCAGAATCGGGCGGCGCGGCACCGGCGGGCGCGGGCTGTTGCGCGTGGGCCGCGTTCAGCCCAAGCACCAGCAGCAAGCCGCACCGCAGCGCGGCCCGACTTAATTGAAAAAAATGCATCCGAATCAAATTTTCGGTTAGGAAAATTCGATTCAAAATCCGCCGCCAAACCGCCTCAATTGAGGAAGTCAGTCGTCAGACCGAGGCCGAAAAACAGTTGCTAAACCGGCTACCCGAAAGCAGCCGCTGTTCTCTTTCTCCATTCGTCCTCCGCGAATGCTGAACCTGTGAATGCTGTGGCAGGTCTCCTGGCTTGCTCCGCCGAGTGGGCCGCCTTCCCATCCAACCACCAGTTTTCGAACCGAAAACCAGCGCCGAACAGTGGCGTGCGGGGCCCACCCCGATGTGAAGCGTACAGTTGCGGGGACAGCTCCGGCGTTGAACCGGATTCCCTTTTCAGCCGCGCCTCCGGACGGAGGGTTGGCACCATAGCGGGGCAAAGGTAACATGCAGCGCGGACTCTGCGAGTCCGCGTGTGGCAGAACGTTCTTCCGCACGCGGCTTCGCAGAGTCCCTCCAGGTACAACCACGCTACTCGCTAACGGCGCACGGTGAAGCCCACAAAATATTCGTGGTCACTCAAGCGGTTCATGGCCAGGTGGGTGCCAGCGTCGAGCTGCAGGTTCTTGGTCACCTTGAAAATGGGGGCGAAGTTCAACGAGGCTTGCCAGCGGCGCTGCTGGGTGTTCCACTGCCCTACCGCTTCGCCAATGAGGCCCACTTTTTCGGTGAAGTCGTACTCGACCGCCACCGACGGCATGAGGCGCACAAAGCGGCGGCCTTCTTCGCGGTCGTAGTTGAGGTCGGTTTCGAGTTGAACTTCAAGGTTGGCGTTGTCGCTCAGCTCCAGGTCGGTGGGCAGCACCAGGCCATATTCCATGCCGCCCCCCCCTACCCGCCCGCCGGTGGGCAGGCGCGCGAAGCCGATGACGGCCATGGCAAACTTGCCTTCCTGGTCGTCGCCCACAAAGTTGTGCTTCACCCGCAGGGTCACGTCGCCGAAGCCGGCCTGTCGCTGCTGCCAGTCGCTCGCTTCGGCGGGCCGCTGTTTGGCTACTTTGTAGAGGGGCACTTCGAGTTGCAGGTCGGTGCGGCGGCTCAGGCCCAGCTTGAATAGGGTGTAGGCGTACTTCCACTCCCGCTCCCGCTCGGTGTTTTTCGAGCCGTTGTTCACCAAGCGCAGCAGGTCCATTTCGAGCTGGGCGTGGCCGGCGTCGACGGTGAAGGGGCTTTCGGTCACGCCGGGACGGTCGGGCTGCAGCTCGCGCAGGCGGTTGCGCGGCACGGGCTTGCGCCAACTAAAATGGGCCGAGTCGTAGGGAATGGGTTTCTTGGGAGCTTGCTGCGCCCACCCCGCGGCAGGCAGCAGAAGCAATAGCCAGAACAGCTGTTTCATGCGCCGTGTACGTACCGCCGAGGTTTTGGTCACGGTTTCGGCCATGCAGCTTTTAGCTGGTGCCTAGGGTGGCAGCTTAAAACGGCACCACCACTTTCACGCTCACGTTACGGCCGGGGTTATAAATACCCGAGCGGCCATTGGGCGAAGCGGCGTAGTATTCGAAATACTTCAGCCGGTTGAGGTGGGCCTGGTAGGCGGTATCAAACAGGTTGTCGACCTGCACAAACAGCTGGGCCACCGGGCGGCCGGCGCGGGTGCTCCAGGTGGTGCCGGCCCCCAGGCCCAGCAGGGCGTAGCCGACCGTAGCGGTTTCGGTGTTGTCGAGGGCATAAAACCGGGTTTGGCGGGCGCTGCCGTCCACGGTGGCCCGGAAGTAGGTGCCGCTGAGGCGCCCGGAGCCGGTGGGCAAGGTGGCGCGCAGCTCGGAGCGGCCGCGCAGGGGCGGAATGAGCGGGAGGTAACGGGCGGCGCTGCCTTGGCGTTCCAGCACGGTGGCGTCGGCGTTTTCGCCTGTCACGTAGGCGGCGCTGCTGTTCCAGGCCAGCCACGGCAGGGCGGCGGGCCGCACGCTGAGGCTGGCCTCGAGGCCGTAGAGGCGCGCGGCGGCCTGCTGAAACTGGTAGGTGGTGTTGCCCGGCACAATGACCACGGGCTGGCCGGTGTCGTCAAGCAAGCGCGCCTGGTAGATGAAGTTCTGGACGTAATTGTGAAACACTTCCACGCTGGCATCGACGGTGGGCTGGTGCCAGAGCACGCCCACGTCCTGCTGCCAGCTGAATTCGGGTTGGAAGTTGCGGTTGCCGAGGTACACGATGTGGGCGCCGGGGTCGAGGCCGTTGGAGCCGATTTCGGGGATGTTGGGGGCCCGGTAGCCGCGGGCCAGGTTGGCGCGCAGCGTCAGCTCCTCGGTGGCCACGTAGCTCGCGCCCAAGCTAGCCGACACGCCCTGGTAGCGCCGCTCGAAGGCCGGAAACTGCCGCGTGGCTCCCGCAGCGCCTGGCTGCGCCCGCGTGTCGAAGCCCGTGGCTGGGTTAAAGGCCACGTAGAAGTCGTTCCAGCTTACCAGGCGGGTATCGTAGCGCAGGCCGCCGCTTACTTCCAGCTTGCCGAAGGGCTTTTTCAGGAGCAGAAAGCCGCCTGCATCCAGCAAATCATAGTTGGGAATGGGGAAGTCGGTGGCGTCCTGGTGGCGGTTTAGCTGGCCCATGCCGTTGCTGCCCACGCTCACTTGCAGGCCTTTCCAGTCGGGCAGGTGGTAGCGCAGGTCGTAGGTGTAGGTGGTCAGGCGCAGGGCCAGACCGGGCTGCGACGTGGCGGTGGGGTGGTTGAACTCCTCGCGGCTGTTTTGCTGGGCGCCGAGCAGCAGGTGCAGCTCGCCGCCGCCCAGGTGCACCTGCGTTTTGGTGAACACCCGGTAGTGTCGAATGCGTTGGTGCAGCGGCCCGATGGCGTAGGAGCGCAACTCGTCGTCGGTAGCCAAAGGGCGCCGCTTGATGTAGTCGAGCCCACTTTCGAACACCTGACGCGTGAAGCGCCGGCTGAGCGAGTCGCGGCTGCCGTCCGGGATTTCCTGCTGGTTGTCGTAGAGCGTGAGGTACCAATGCGAGCTGCCCCAAGCTTTGCTCACGCCGGCCATCCCGGTCAGCGTCAGTTCGCGGAAGCCAGTGTTGTACACCAGGCCGTCTACGCTATTGCGGTAGTCGCGGGCGAGGCGGTGGCTGGCCCGGAAACTGGTTTGGAAGCCGTTTTTCTGGTAATTCAGCCCCAGCGAGTTGCCCACCAAGCCGTTGTTGGACTGGTATTCGGCGAGGGCTTCGCCGCGCAGCTGGCCATCGGGGCCGCTGGGCAGGGCGGGCAGCAGGTTCACCACGCCGGCCACGGCGTCGGAGCCGTAGAGCAAGCTGGCGGGGCCTTTCACCACTTCCACCCGCTCGATGTCGTAGCCGTCCACTTCCACACCGTGCTCGTCGCCCCACTGCTGGCCTTCCTGGCGCAGGCCGTTATAGAGCGTGAGCACGCGGTTGTAGCCCAGCCCGCGGATGAAGGGCTTCGACACGTTGGGGCCCGTGGTCACGGCGCTCAGGCCGGGAATGCCGCGCACCGCCGCGTCGATGACGTTGGTGTTGGCGTTGAGGTTGATTTCGCGTCGGCTGAGCGTGGCAATGGGGACGGGACTGCGCCGCACTTCGGTGGCCCGCGATACCCCCGTTACCACCACTTCGGTTAGCTTCGCCGGCTCAGCAGCTAAAGCTAAATCTAGGTCCAGTCTTTGGCCAGCGGCCAGCGTTGCATCGCGGGTTGTGGCCGCGAAGCCTACGGCACTCACGACCACTCGCACTGCACCAGCAGGCACCTCCATTACCTGGAAAGCACCTTGCGCATCGGCAGTGGCGCCCAGCCCGGCGGCCGGCACCGCCACACTGGCGAAGGGCACGGGGCGGAGCTGCGCGTCGCGCACGGTGCCGCGCAGCGTGCCGGTTTGGGCCAGCAACACCTGCGGCAACAGCAACAGCAGAAGGACAAGGTGTTTCATTGGTCGTTGCAGCGACTTTCGCTGCTATTTAGAGCCTGATGGTGCAGACAGAATGGTCATGCAGAGCGCAGCGAGGCATCTCGCGTGGGGTAGTAATCAATGATTAGTGGCCGCGAGCGAGATGCTCCGCTCTGCATGACGGTACGACAGGCTTCTATGAGTGTAGCCTACCCCGTGAAGGTTTGCCAAAGCAGATACACGTTCAGCGCAATGATGATGGCGGTAACCGACCATGCCAGCACTTTCACCACCGGGTGGTTGACGAACACGCCCATTTTGGCTTTGCTGCTGGTAAACAACACCAGCGGCACCACCGCAAAGCTGAGCTGCATGGACAGAATTACCTGGCTGAGCACCAGCAGCTGGCCGGTGCCTTTTTCGCCGTACAGCAGCGTCACGACCAGGGCCGGCACCACGGCCACGAGGCGCGTAATTAGCCGCCGGGCCCAGGGCTTAATCTTCCAGTCGAGGAAGCCTTCCATCACAATCTGCCCGGCGAGCGTGCCGGTCAGCGTCGAGTTTTGGCCTGAAGCCAGCAACGCAATGGCAAACAGCACGCTGGCCGCGCCGGCGCCCAGCACGGGCGTGAGCAGCTTGTGGGCGTCGGCAATGTCGGCCACGTTCTCATAGCCTTTGCCGTGGAAGGAGGCCGCCGCCGTGACCAAAATGGCCGCGTTCACGAAAAACGCCAGAAACAGCGCCACCGTGGAATCGATGGTGGCGAACTTGATGGCCATGCGCTTGCCGGTCTCGGTCTGCTCAATCTGCCGGGTCTGCACAATGCTCGAGTGCAGGTACAGGTTGTGCGGCATGACGGTAGCGCCCAGGATGCCGATGGCCACGTAGAGCATGCCCGGCGTGGTAACTACCTGGCGCTGCGGCACCAGCCCGTGGGCCAGGGCCACCCAGTCGGGTCGCGAGACGATGATTTCGTACACGAAGCAGCCAAAAATCAGCACCGTGAGGCCCGCTACAAGGCTTTCGATGATGCGGAAGCCCTTGTTCTGGAAATAGAGCACCACCAGCACGTCGAGGGTGGTGAGCACGACGCCCCAGGCCAGCGGCAGGCCAAACAGCAGGTTTAGGGCAATGGCCGAGCCGATGACTTCGGCCAGGTCGCAGGCTGCGATGGCGATTTCACACAAAAACCAGAGCACCAGGCTCACGGGCCGCGAGTAGTGGTCGCGGCAGGCCTGGGCCAGGTCGCGGCCGGTCACAATGCCCAGCTTGGCGGCCAGATGCTGCAGGAGCATGGCAAACAAGTTGGAAATCAATACCACCGACAGCAGCGTATAGCCAAAGCGCGAGCCGCCCGCGAGGTCGGTGGCCCAGTTGCCGGGGTCCATGTAGCCCACGGCCACCATCAGGCCCGGGCCCCAGAAAGCCATCAGTTTGCGCCAAAAGGAGGCATCGGCGCCCGGCACGCGAATGCTGGCGTAGACTTCGCTCAGTGAATTGCCGCGCCGGGCGTGCCGCCAACCGGCTTCGGGGGCAGGCAGTTTGGGTTCGGTAAGCGTAGAGGGAGGCACGTTAGCAGCTTGGTTCAAAGCAAATATACATGATTTTTAGGTAAGCCTAAAAATATTTTTCGACTACCTTAAATACATTAAACTCTTACGGAAGGTTACGCCCACAATTCAATTTTTTTTTGCGGGTGAACTCCTGGTACGAAAATGCCGGTTGTGGGAGGTCCCAGTAGTCCCGGCCGGTTGGCGTGGCCACTCTCCGCGTTCCTGCCCGACCTTTGCGCCGAAACCCGCTTTGCATGACTCCCTCCCAAACCAAGCGCCGCCTCGGCTTGCTGTCCCTCGTGGTCAGCGTCGGGCTGGTGGCCGTTAAGTTCTACGCCTACCACCTCACCCGCTCGCAGGCCGTCCTCACCGACGCGCTCGAAAGCATCATCAACGTATTTACCAGCGGGTTTGCGCTCTACAGCTTGTACCTGGCGGGCCTGCCCAAAGACGAAAACCACCCCTACGGCCATGGCAAAGTCGAAAACCTTTCCCTCGGCTTTGAAGGTGCCTTGATTTTTATTGCCGGGGCGTTCATCCTTTACAACGCCACGCTCGGCCTCATCCACCCGCATCCCGTGGCGCGGCCCGACTGGGGCGTGCTGCTGCTGGCCAGCACGGCCGTGGTCAACCTGGGCGTGGGCCTCTTGCTGGTGCGCACCGGAAAGAAACTGAAGTCGGTGGCGCTGGTGGGCGACGGGCAGCACTTATACATCGACGCCCTCACGTCCATCGTGTCGTCGGTGGCGCTGGTGCTGGTGGCGGCCACGGGCATTGTGCGCTTCGACTCCGGGGCGGCCCTGCTGTTGGGCGGCTTCATTCTAGTGAACGGCGGGCGCATGCTGCGGCGCTCCGTGTCGGGGCTGATGGACGAAACCGACACCGCCGTGGTGGCCGAAGTCATTGCCGAGCTGCAGGCCCACCGCCGCGCCCCCTGGATTGACGTGCACAACCTGCGCGTGCAGCGCTACGGCGCCAACCTGCACATCGACTGCCACATGCAAATGCCGTACTACTTCACGCTCGAAGAAGTGCACTCGCAGCTGTTCGACATCGAAGAGCTCATCCGCGAACGGTTTGCGGTGGAGGTGGAAATGTTCGTGCACGCCGACCCCTGCACGTTTGCCGCGTGTTCGCTGTGCCTCATGGCCGACTGCCCCGTGCGGCAGCATCCCTTCGAGCACGAAGTGCCCTGGAACGTGCAAAACGCCGTCCGCAACGAGCGGCACCGCCTGGCCTGAGGTGGCCGGGAGCCCTACTGCATAGGTTGATGGTATCAACCTAACCCGTCATGCTGCGCGGCGCGCTGCATGACGGGTTTTTTACTGTTCAATTGTATTCCAATTGGGCAAAAAAAAAGAGGGCCCCGAAATTCGGGGCCCTCTTTTTATTCTAATCTAAGCGAAAGCTTCTTGCGGGTTACTGACCGCGACGAACTTCTATCCAGCCTTTGGTTTTGTTGCCGGTCGGGTCGGTCAGGTAGTAGTAGTACACGCCGTCGGGCTGGTCCGAGCCACCCCAGTTGTTGGCGTAGCTGCTGTATTCCTGTACCTTGCGGCCCCAGCGGTTGTAGATTTCCAGCTTGCCGCCGCGCTGGCTTACCGGCACCACGAACACGTCGTTCTGGTTGTCGTTGTTGGGCGTGATGATGTTGGGAAAGCCCAACTCGGGCACGATGACAATGCGCTGGGCAATGGACACCGGGCACTGGCCCGGGGTGCGGTTGGTGGTGGCGTTGGTGATGAGCGTGGAAGCGGCGCGGAGGCGGATGATGTACGTGCCGCCTTCGAAGAGCACTAGGTCGCCGGGCACGTAGGTGCGGGCAAACAACCGAGCGGGCTCGGTTACGGGGCGGCCCGCGCCGTCTTTGATGCGCTGGTAGGTCCAGCGGATGGAGTCCATGCGGAACTGCGTGGATACGTACGCTGTGGGCAGCACCCCGGCAATGGTGGACGTGTTGTTGAACTTATAGGTGATGGGCGGGATGGCGGTGCCCACCGGCAGGTTGCCGTTGGTGGCCGTGCGGCTCGAGAGCGAATCGGTGATGGTGAAGCGCGCCACCACCGGCGGAGCCACCCGCACCAGGATGGACGTGGTGTCGCCACAGCCCGGACCAAAGCCGCTGTTGGGCGTGATGGACAGCCTGTAGCGGCTGGTCATGGTGGGCATCACGGTGATGTTTTGGCTGTTGGCCGTGGCCGCGTTGAAACCGTTGCCCCGCACCAGCTCCCAGCGGTACGAATAGGTTTGCAAGCGCGAGGTGTTGCGCGCAAAGTCGCGCACCGAGTCCGGGCGCACCACGCTGCCGCGCAGGTTGAGGGTGCCGTCGCACACCGTCACGGGCGACACGTTGGCCAGGCTGGCTGGGCCGGCCGTGGCCAGGGCCGTGGCAAAGTTTCCTTTGCGAATGCGGATGACCACCACGCGGTTCTGGACGCCTTTGATGGGGCAGGCGTTGTCCTCAATCTTGATGTTGAGGCGAATAATCCGTCCTTCGGTACTGGGCGAGGGCTGGAAGAAGAACACGCCCTGCGGATTGGCCGTGCCGTTGCGGGTGAGCGTGAAGGTGCCAATGTCGCCGTTGGCGAGCAGGTTGGGGTCGGTGTTGATGTTCTGCGGCAGCGTGATGTTCAGGAGCTGCAGCGGGTTGGCGGCCGGGCGGTTGGGGCGGGCCGTGTTGTCGGGGTCGGTGAAGTTGAGGGTAACGCGCGAGTAGTTGCAGGTAAACACGTCGATTTGGGTAGTGTCGCGCGTGTTGACGGTGCTGGTGCTGGAATTCACCGTCTGGTTGGTGGCCTGCACGGGGTTGGGCGTGGTGTTGGCGCCACAGTCCGTCACAATCAGGTTGGCCTCGCGGCGCACCGTGCCGATGACGCGGCGCACGCCGCCAATGCGGCGGTATTCGGTGATGAGCACCGCAATCTGGTACTTGTTGCGGCCCACCTGCGGGTCGGTGTTGGGGTAGTAAACGTTGGGGGTGAAGGAGATGGTCCGGGCCCGCTCGTTGAAGTCGAAGCGCGGACGGCCTTGCCGGATGGGGCAAACACCGGTCGTGTCTACGGCCACGGGCAGGGGCAGGATGGGCGAGAAATCGGTGCCCGTCATCCCCGGAATCTCAAGCACACACAGCGGACTGCGGGAGATGATGAACACGCCGCCCAGCAGGTTGGGAAAGGGCTTGTAGGTGGCGGGCTCGCCGCAGTCTTCCAGCGGGGTGGTCAGCGAATACACCAGCGAGTCGCCGTCGGGCTCGATGGCCGAATAGGTGATGGTGTTGGGCTGGTTCCAGCACACGTACTGAATCGGAATATCCTGGGGGTCGAACTGGGGCGACGTGTTGGTCACGTTGGTGCCACGGTTGTCGAGGGTGGCTTGCACGTGCAGGTTCCCGGCCACGATGTTGGCCAGCGTGGGGCGAGCGCTGGAGAAAGTGCTCAGGGTCCAGTTACCGGGCGGCAGGGTCACGTCGGCCTGGTACGAGTACACGTCGTAGTTGGGCAAGCCGCTTGGGCCCTGGCAAGGGCCGGCCGAAGCCGTAGAGCAGAACGGGTTGCCGGGCAGCACGCCGCCTTGTTGCACCAGCGTGGCCGTTACTTGCGCCGGCGTGTTGCAGCCGCCGGTGCGGCACTCCAGCGTTAGGGTGCCGGGGGCAATGCCCGTGCAGTCGCGGTACAGACGAAATTTTACCCGGTAGTTATTACCTCCCAGGGAGGTATAGGTCAAGTCGCCGCCCAACAAGTGGGTGGCTTGCACCGCAGGCACTCCGCCCAACAGGCAGGAGGCAAGAAGCAATAAGGTGAAAGAATGTAAGATTTTTTTCATGGGTGTGAAAAGGGGAGAAGGTGAAACGACAAAGCGGGGTGGTCACCGAGGGTTCGGCGCAACAATATACAGGCGACAGGGAAAGCGCACAAATTCAGTCCCAAGCGTAAGCGCGCAACGGCAATCAAGCTTAGCAAATTACGAGCCATACTTGATAAAATCATGTCGAAATGGAACTAAATTATATTCGCTATTTACTCACGAGTTTTTCTTTGTATGTTTCAGGGCTAGATATCTTTTTTGCTGTCTTCGCCCGTGCGCGGACCCTGGCTCCACCCTTACCACGGGCCGGGCAACAAGCTGGACTTGTCTCTTTTTCACCCCCTTTTCTTTTTTCACCCTTTTCGTATTCTATGCAACACTTCTCCTTACTAGGACCACCCGGCACTGCTTGGCAGCGCGGGTGGTTTGTGCTCTTACTGCTGCTGCTCGGGCCCGGGGCCATGGCGCAAACCTCTACCATAGGGTCAACGGCGGTGCCGGTGGTGGCCCCGGCTACCAGCTCGAACTTCTACGGGCCTTTGTACCGCTCCACTGCTGGGTCTACATTCAACTACTCCCGCTACGCGCACCTGTACACCCCCGCTGAGCTGAACGTGCCTTCCGGGTCGGTCATCACCCAGCTGGCCTGGCTAAAATCCAACGCGGGCACCCTCACGGGCAGCAACGTCTTCACGGTGCAGCTGGCCAATTCGGCCCAGGCCACGCTGGGCACCACCCAGCCCTGGAGCGCGCTCACCACGGGCGCCACCCAGGTGTACACATCGACCACCCAACAGGTGACGGGCGCGGCCGGCGACTATTTCAGCGTGACGCTCAGCCAGCCGTTTGTGTACACCGGGGGCAACCTGCTGGTCCTCACCGACCACGAGAAGCAGGGCACGGCCTCGGGCGCCATCAACTTTGTGACGAACCCCGCCGTGGGCTACGCGCTGGGCTTCGCCGATGGCTCGGCTCTGACTGCGGCCACGGCCCTGACCGCGGTTTCGTACGGCGACCGCCGGCCCACCCTCCGGGTGACTTACACGCCGGGGGGGCCGTGCACCACGCCCCCCAACGCCGGCACCACGCTGGCCTCGGCCACCTCGGCGTGCGCCGGGGCCGTAGTGAGCTTTTCGCTGCAAGGCGCCACGTCTGGCACGGGCCAGACCTACCAGTGGCAGGTTTCGACCAACGGCACGACGTTCGCCGACATCGCCGGTGCCACCGGCCAGACGTATACGTCGGGTCCGCTAACGGCCACGCGCACGTTCCGGGCGGTGATAAGCTGCAGCGGCCAAACCGCCACCTCCACCCCCGCCACGGTGACCGTGACGGCGGCCACCTACGCCACGCTGCCCGTGGCCGAGGGCTTTGAGGGAACGTGGGTGGACGCCTGCGCCACCCGCGACATTCCCAGCAACAGCTGGCGCAACAACCCCTCGTCGGGCAACGCCTCCTGGCGCCGCGACGACGACGGCGCCGCCGCCAACTGGACCAGCGCGACCACCGGTGGCTACACCCCCACGGGCAGTGCGGGCACGCGCTCGGCGCGCTTCCACAGCTACGGCGCTGCCGCCACCAACAGCGGCACTCTCGACCTGTACGTGAATTTGAGCCCGGCCGGCACCAAGGTGCTGCAATTCGACTATGTGAACACCGCGGGCAACGACTCTTTGTTTGTGGAGGCCTCCACGGACGGGGGCGCCACGTTTGGTGCCCCCTTGCTGAAGCTGGGCATCAGCGGCACGGTGGCCCAGGGCTGGCAGCCCCAAAGCGTGAGCCTTACGTCGACTTCGACAACTGCGCTGGTGCGCTTCCGGACGAAAGTAACCACGACTTTGACTTCCGACATTGGCCTGGACAACGTGCGCGTTGCCGTGCTTACGGGCGTGCCCACCTGCGCCACCGCCCTGACGCCGGCCGCCGGTGCCACCGGCGCCTCGCGCAACACGCCCATTACCTGGCAGCCTGGCACGGGCATCACCACCGGCTACGACGTGTACTTCGGCACCACGGCCACCCCGCCGCTGGTGAGCACCAACCAAAACAGCACCAGCTACACGCCAACCACGCTGTTGGCGGCCGCTACTACGTACTATTATCAGGTAGTGCCCCGTAACGCCAACGGCCCCGCGGTGGGCTGCGGCGTGCAAAGCTTCACCACCAACAGCGTGCCGGTGTACTGCGACCCGAGCACCACCAATCTGGGCGGCATTTGCGGCGGCAACAACGTGACCCAGGTAACGGTGGGCAACTCTGGCCTGAATGCGACCGGCCTGACTTGCACCACGGTGCCCAACGGCGTGGGCACGGGCACCAGCGCTTACACCAGCTACCCCGTGGCAGGCACCACTACCGGCACCTTGTTGCAGGGCCTCACTTATCCCCTGACGGTGACCAGCAACGGCGCCAGCATCATGTCGGTGTGGGTAGACTACAACCAGAACGGCACCTTCGAAGCCACCGAATGGACGCAGATTGCCGCCGCCTCTACCGCCAACACGGCCGTAACCGTGAACATCACAGTGCCCCCTACGGCTACCCTGGGCCTGACCGGCTTGCGGGTGCGTAGCCGCGGCACCGGCAGTCCCAACGGCGCGGGCGATGCCTGCACCAACTTTGCCAGCGGCGAAACCAAAGACTTTGTGGTGACCATCGGGGCGGCTCCTTCTTGCGCTCCGCCTACGGCGCTGCTGGCCACCAACCTGAGCACTACTTCGGCCACGCTCTCCTACAGCGCCGGCAATGGCACGGCTACCAGCTACGTGGTGCAGTACGGCCCGGCGGGCTTCAACCCGGCCCAGCCCAGCTCGGCCACCAACCCCTACACCAGCGTGACCACCACGGCCCTGACGGTGCCCGCAACGGGCCTGACAGCCAATACGGCCTATCAGTTTTACGTGACCAAAAGCTGCGGTGCCGGCCAAACCAGCCAGACCGCCGGACCCGCCAATTTCACCACGCTGTGCGCGGCCCCCGTGTATGCTACCCTGCCGGTGACGGAAAGCTTTGAAACCACTTGGGTGGACGGCTGCGGCACCCGCGACGTACCCGCCAACACCTGGCGCAACACGCCCCCCACGGGCAACAACTCGTGGCGCCGCGAAGACGACCCCGCCAGCGCCGCCTGGGGAAACCCCACCTTGGGCCTCTATACGCCTGCTTTCAGCCAGGGCGCGCACTCGGCCCGCTTCCACAGCGGAGAGGCTTCTTTGGGCCAGATTGGCACGCTGGACCTGTTCGTGAACCTGAGCGCGGCGGGCGCCAAGCGCCTGAGCTTCGACTACATCAACACCAGCGGCTCGGA
>NZ_DASVSI010000014.1:0-38456 GCF_036388155.1 Hymenobacter sp.
GGAAGCCGGCCGTTGTGCTTGGGGCCGAGCGGGGGCTATTCAACGGCAAAACGCTGGTGCACGGTGCCAGCAGTGGTGGGCACGCTTAGCAAGTACACGCCAGGAGAAAGGCCGCGCAGAGGCAGCTTGTCGGTGGTACGAAGCAAAGACCAACGGCGCATAATGCGGCCTTGCAGGTCGGTAACGTGGGCTGGGCCAAGGGGCTGGGCGGGCAAGCGCACGCTCAACTGGTCGTGGGCGGGATTGGGAAATACGTCGGCCAGTGGCGCGGCCGCCGCGCTACGAGTCGCCAGCGGCGTGTTCACGAGGCGGGCCAGGCCAAAGCGCGGCTGCCCGGCCACACTGGTGAAGTTACCGCTGAGCAGCAGCGCGTTGGAGCCGGGCTGCAAGTACACAGTGGCATCGGCCGGGGTGTAAGTAGCGTTTTGCACCAGCACGGGCTGGAAGCCGGGGTCAAGGCTTCCATCGGCAGCGAGCCGAACCAGCCTCTGAGTTTGCAAATCGGCGCCGGGGGCCACCATAACCAGCTTGGCGTCGGGCTGCTCTACCATGTTAAGGGCTGCGCTCGCCGCCGTGAAGCTGGGGTCGGGCGTGCCGCTAGGCAGCAAGCGCAGCAAGCCGTTGGGAGCAGCTTGCCCGTTGAAAGCAGTGAAGTTGCCCGTCAGCAGGATGTTGCCGCTGGCCAAGGGCAAGGCCGTGAACAGCGCGTTGGGCCCGCCGGATGCCCCAATGGAAAAAGTGTTGTCGATGCTGCCGTCGGCGTTGAGCCGCACCAGGAAGCTGTGCGTAGCGTCGTTCCAAGTTACCAGGGTTTGACCATTGGCCAAGCCAAAGGCATTCTTGAAACCCGAGATTGACCCGACGCCCGAAGGCACCAGCCAGGGCGCCGCCGCCGCGGGTGCAAAGCGCGTGTCGAGGGCGCCGTTGGCGAGCAGGCGCGCCAGATTGGGGCGGGGCTGGCCATTCACCCGACTGAAACCTCCGCGAACCAATACGCCCCCGCCAGGTACTGGGTCAATGGCCGATACCCCGCAGCATAGGGGGAATGGTAGTTGGTTGCCGAATTGCAACTCCGCTGTGCCGAAAGCCGGGTCGAAGCTGCCATTAGTCAGAATACGCCGCACTTGTAAAGTGGTATCAGAGTTCTGGTAGGCAGCGTAGGCGGTGCCGTCGGACTGCGGCGAAAACGACTGATAATACGTGCCGCCTGCAGGCCGAGTAAAAGCGGGCGGGAAAGCTACCAGTGAATTGTAGGTGCCATCGGAATTGAGCAGATGGAAGGGCAAACTGCCAATGTTGTTGATGCGCTGGCCGTTGAAATTGAGCCCATTGGCGTACAGCATCACTTGGCCGTTGGCTAATGGAACAAGAGGGCATCTCATCACAAACTCCAGGTTTTGGACGTAGCTGCCGTCGGGTTGGCCATTGGCTAGCAGGCGCGTCAGGCCACTGATGGTTGAGTTCGGACTGTATAGCGAAGGGCCCCCGGCGAGGTACTGCCCATTGTTCAGCTCAACTAAGCTCAAAATACCGTTGTTTGCTCCGGCGCCTGAGGCGAAGGCCGTGTCTACGGCGCCAGAGGTGGTCAACCGAACCAGATTGTTGTGGGTGCCGCCCCCGAGGGAAGAGAAAAAACCCGCTGCGATAATGCTGCCATCGCCGGGCAGCACCAACTTCAGCACAATGCCGCTGCAGGGGCTGGTGGCGAAGGCAGGGTCGGGGGTACCATTGGCCAGCAAGCGAACCACGCCTGCTGCAGTGCTTCCTGACCCCAGCAACGATGAGCCGCTCACCACAAGTTTGCCGTCGGCCTGGCGTGCCACATCGGTGCCAAACGAATTGGCCGCTAAAGGCGAGGCGAAGCTGGCATCCAGACCGCCGGAAGGCGTCAGCCGGGCAACGGATTGGCGCGCCTGCCCCGCAACGGAATTGAACATCCCCGCTACCACGATATTGCCATCGGGCTGCACAAGGACCTTGAAGACTGCGCCATCGCTCAGGGAGCTAACGAACCCGGCCCCGACCGTAAATCCACCGTCTGGTTGGCCGTTCGGCAGCAGGCGAATCAGTCCTTTGGTGGGTTGTCCGTTGAAAGTGGCAGCCAAAGCACTGCCAATCAGAATTTTGCCATCTGCTTGCACCGCAATGCTGCGAATTGCGCCACCTACCCACCCCGCACCACCCGAGTTGAACGAACCATCCAAGCTGCCGTCGGGATTGAGACGCAGGACGCTTTGCACGCCCGTGCCATTATATCGAATCAAGCCATATTCTGCTCCCAACAGAATTTTGCCATCAGGCTGAAGGGCTAAGGCGGAAATGCTGCCGTTGGGGCCGGCTCCGGCTTGCGCCCGAAATGTTAGGTCAGGACTACCATCGGCATTGAGCCGGGCCACTCGCGGAGAAGCCTGCCCGTTCATCAACTCAAAATTACCGCTGATGAGCACCTTGCCATCTGGCTGCTTCAGCATGGTTTGGATGTCCCCTCCAGAAACAGAAGTGAGAGTGCTGGGGGCGAAACCAGGGTCGAGGACTTGGCCGATAGCGGCAACATAGCTGCTGAATATCAAGCCGATGCTTGTAAGGAAGGGGTAGAGGACACGCATAGGCGGCACAAGCAGAAAAAAGATGGAAATGACAATTGTTACCCAGCCTCTGAAAATATCAGAAGTTAAAGCAGCCCGTAAAGCTATGGCCTGGAGTCCCTACACCACCCGCCGCATCACCGGCGCGGCGGCCGCTTCGTCGGCGTACACCACGTGCTCGTCGCGGAAGGGTTCTTCGCCCCGGAATTTCTGCAGGATGCGTGCCGTGGTGATGATGTCCTTCTGGCAATACTTGGCAATGCGCGGCAGGTCGTTTTCCTCCCAGTACACCCGCGCCACGTCGGCGCCGGTGATGTCGTCCTTGGGCGTGGGCACGCCGAAGATGGTGGCCAGCAAGTGGAGCGAAGTGTAGGATTTGCGGTCGCCGAACTTCCACAGCTCCATGGTGTCGTGGTGCGGCACTTCCCAGGGCTTTTTGCCGGCCAGGTCGAGCTGCGGCGGCAACTGCAGGCCGTTCACCAACAGCCGCCGGCCCAGAAACGGAAAGTCGAACTCCTTGCCGTTGTGCGCGCACAGCATGAACTGCGGCCGGTGCGCCAGCAGGCCCGCAAAGTCCCGCAACAGCTGCTTCTCGTCGTGGCCGACGAAGCTCTTCACCCGGAAGCGCCAGAGTTCCTCCTGCTTGTCGTGCACGAAGTAGCCCACCGACACGCACACCACCTTGCCAAACTCGGCGTACACGCCGGCCTGCTCAAACAGGCTGGCGGCGCTGAGGTGGTCGGGGAGGGGCTCGGCGGCCTGGGGGCGGCCGGTGTAGCCTTGCTGGCGGCGCAGGCTCTCGCTCTTGTGCTCCCACAGGTGCTGCAGCATCTCGTCCAGGTTCTCGTGGCAGTCCACGCAGGGCACGGTTTCGATGTCAATGATGAACATCTGGTCGAGCGGGGTGCGGTGTAGGTGCTGCATGACAAAAGACGCGAGGCGTAATAATTGAAGTAGCCGAAGATACACCGGTGGGCGATAGGTAGGGCCTATTGGGCCGTGTTGGTGCGCGGGCAATGCGGGTTGTGCTTCATTTTGAAGGCCTAACGAAATAAAAGCCCTTCCCTTGTAACGAACCTGCTCGGTGCCGGTACTCTTTTCCGACCACTGCTCACCCGCTCATAAGGCCCACATCACAAATTGGGACGGCCCACATCGTGCATTGGGGCGCCGCGCCGGCTGCCGGCCCGGACCTTTGGGCAATTAATCACCCAGTCAGCAAGTAAGCCCATGCCGTTGTATTTCCTCCCGATTAAGTTTTTGCTAATGAGCCGGTCCGAGGCAACCCACCAGCCCCGGCGGGCATCTTTAAAATCACACGCTGCCCTTACGCTGTTGAAACATCCCTACCGTTTACTCGCCCTTTTTCTGACGATTTCTGCCTCGTCGTTCACCGCTCTGGCCCAAGCGCCACCTGCCCCGGCGGTTCCGGTTGGCACCGGCTCGCTGACCGGCCTCGTGCTCGACTCGCTCAAGAAGGAGCCCGTGCCGTATGCCACCGTGGTGCTGCTGCCGCCCGCGCCCAACGACAAGGCCATCACCGGCATTGCGGCCGACGACAACGGCCGCTTTTCCTTCACCAAGCTGGCGCCGGGGCCGGCGCGGCTGCGTGTGAGCTACGTGGGCTACGGCACCCAGACGCGGGAGGTGACCATTACGGCCGGTGCTACGGACGTGGGCACGTTCCGGCTGCCCACGGCGGGCACGGCGCTGGCCGAGGCCGTGGTCATTGGCACCAAGCCGGTGGTGGAAGTGCGGCCCGACCGCATTGTGTACAACGCCGACCAGGACGTGACCAACGCCGGCGGCACCGCGGCCGACGTGCTGCGCAAAGCCCCGCTGCTGGCCGTGGACGGCGACGGCAACGTGAAAATGCGCGGCTCGGGCAACTTCAAAGTGCTGGTAAACAACAAGCCCTCGCCCACGCTGGCCAGCAACCTGGCCGAAGCCCTCAAAGGCATTCCCGCCGAGCAGATTCAAAGCGTGGAAATCATCACGACGCCACCGGCCAAGTACGACGGCGAAGGCACGGCCGGCATCATCAACATTGTGCTGAAAAAAGGTGTGGACCGCGGCCTGAATGGCCGGGTGAGCGCCGCGGGTGGCAACCGGAACTCCAACGCCAACGCCTCGCTCAACTTCAAGAAGGGCAAAGTTGGCTTCACGTCGTCGTTGGGCACGGGCGCGTGGTACGGGCCCAACGAGTTTGAGCGCACCCGTGTTGGCAAGCTGGACAACTCGACCCTATTGCAGCGCGGCGACGGCAACTACAACGGGCGCTGGCAGTTCGGTACGGTGGGCATCGACTACGACCTGAGCGAGAAGCAAAGCCTGTCGCTGGCCGGCTCGCTGAACAACTACCGCGGCAGCAACTTCAGCAACCTGCTCAACGATTTTGTGGTGCCGGGCTCGCCGCAAGACAATTCGCTGTTCACCCGCACCACCGAAAACCTGTACGGTGGCTTCAATGGCGAACTGACCGCTACCTACACCAAGACCTTTGCCCAGCCCAAGCGCGAGTGGAGCGTGCTGGGCCAGTACGCCAACAACAGCGGCACGTTTGGCTACGACTTCGACCAGTACGCCAACTCCTACACCAACCTGGAAACCAGCCAGGCCAGCTACCGCGAGCGCAGCCGGGGCCGCACGCCGGGCAGCGAATACACCGCCCAAACCGATTTGGTGCAGCCTTTTGGCGAAACCCAAACCCTGGAAACCGGCCTGAAAGCCATTTGGCGCCGCACGGGCTCGGTGGCCGACGTGGACGGCCTCACGCTGGGCGACCCCGACTTTGTGCGCCTGGCCGGCCGCTCCACCGACTTCAGCTACGACCAGAACGTGCAGGCCGCCTACGCCACCTACACGGCCGTGTTCAAGAAAAAGCTGACCGTGAGCCTGGGCAGCCGCCTGGAGCGCACCGCTCTGTCGGCCGATTTCCAAACCAGTGACCAGCCCTTCGAGCGCGACTACCTTTCGCTGCTGCCCAACGGCAACGCGCAGTACACGCTCAGCGAAAACAACAGCGTGCGCCTGGCGTACAGCCGCCGCATCACCCGGCCCTTTATCGACTACCTCAACCCCTTCATCGACCGCTCCGACCCGCGCAACATCGTGTTCGGCAACCCCGAGCTGGACCCCGAACTGACCGACTCATACGAGCTGAGCTTCAACACCAACGGCAAGGCCGGCTCGCTGAACATCTCCGGTTCGGTGCGGCGCACGGATAATGCCATTGAGTCCATTCGCCTGCCCACCAGCGAAGTCGGCGTAACTCAGCAAACCTTCCGCAACGTGGCCTCCAATGCCTACTACCAGCTCAATTTCTACGGCTCGGCCAAGCCCGTCACGGGTTGGGAAATCAGCGGCGGGCCCGACGTGCAGTACATCGTGCGCCGCAGCCCGGCGCTGGGCATCGAGCGGCGCGGCTTCACGGCCGGCCTCAACTTCAACAGCTCCTACAAGCTGCCCAAGAAATTCACGCTCTCCACGTTTCTCTACAGCTCGCTGCCTTCGCCCGACCTGCAGGGCCGGGGCCCGGCCAACCTCTACTACCAAATGGGTGTAAAGAAAACCTTCCTCAAGAACAAGGCCGACCTGGTGCTCAACTTCGGCTCGCCCTTCAATAACTACTGGACCTACCGCAACATCACCAACACCCCCGACTTCCGCGAAACCAGCGAGAGCCGGGCCTTCCAACGCTCCTTCCGCCTCAGCTTCGCCTACCGCTTCGGCCAGGAGCAGCAAGGCAAGCAGCGCAAATCCATCTCGAACGACGACGTGAAAGGCGGCGGCAACAAGCAGGGCGGGCAGTAGGAGCGAGGGCAAGTGGGGGTACGAAGTATATAGCAAGCCGCCGGCCTCGTCATGCCGAGCGCAGCCGAGGCATCTCGCGTGTGGTAGTGACTCAATCGTGAGGATGGAAGCGGGCGAGATGCCTCGGCTGCGCTCGGCATGACGTTCTTCGGTCGTGCGTCCATACAAGATGATGCCGTACCTTGATGCTCTAGACCTCAACGCTACAAGCTCAACAACTCCTTGAACCGCACTGCCTGCCGCGTCGATACGTCCACGCGCCGGCCGCCGCGCACCTCTAGCAGCAGGCCGCCTTTGTAGTAAGCGTGCACCTGCTCGATGGTGGTGAGGTTGAGGATTTGCTGGCGGTTGACGCGGAAGAACAGGTCGGGTGGGAGCTTGTCTTCGAGCTGCTGCAGGGACTTATGCAGCAAGGGTGAATGCGGCCCGAAGTACACCCGCACGTAGTTGCCCACGGCCTCAAACAAGTCGATGTCAGCCAGGCGGACGAAGTGGCACTGGTCGCCGTCTTTCAGAAAAACCTGGCTTTGGGGCGTGAGGCGCTGAGCCGGCGCGGCGGTGCCGGGCGCGGCATCGTCGGGTTCCGCGGGCGCAGGCGGGGTTTGGGCCAGCGACTGCCGCACGCGGGCCAGCGCCTGGGCCAGGCGGTCGGGGTGCACTGGCTTGAGCACGTAGTCCAGGGCCGAGACTTGGAAGGCGCGGGTGGCGTACTGGTCGTAGGCCGTAATGAACACCACCAGCGGTACTTGGTCGAGGCTTTCGAGGAGCTCGAAGCCGGTTTCTCCAGGCAGTGAGATGTCGAGCAGCAGCAAGTCGGGCCGCAGCTCGGCAATGAGACGGCGGGCGGTGTCGGCATCGGCGGCCTCGCCCACAATTTCGACTTCGGGGTGGGCTTCTTGCAATAGGTAGCGCAGCTCCTGGCGGGCCAGGTACTCGTCTTCTACCAGCAGGGCGCGGATGGGGGGAGCAACGGAACTCATGAGGCAGGAACGGCGGGCACGCCCAGGCTGGCCACCACGGTGCCACTGGGGTTCTCGTGCAGGGTGAGGCTGGCCGCGTCGCCGTAGAGGGCGCGCAGGCGCAGGCGGGTGTTGGCCAGGCCCAGGCCCCCAATGTGGCCGGGTTGGCGCACGGCGGCCGTTTCAAGCAAGCGGCCGGGCTGGCTGATTTCCAGGTGCAGGCACTCGGGCGCACTGAGCCGGGCGCTGAGGCGCAGCACGCCGCCGCTGGGCGTGCTGCTGATGCCGTGCTTCACGGCGTTTTCGACCAGCGTGAGCACGGCGGCGGGCGGCACGGGCCAGGTGAGCAGTTCCTCGGGCACGGCCACGTCGAGGCGCAGGCGCTCGGGGCCGAAACGGGTTTGCTCCAGGGCCAGGTAGTCGCGCACGGCGGCCAGTTCGTCGCCCAGCGGAATGAGCTGGCGCTGCTCGTAATTCAGGGTATAGCGCAGCAAATCGGCCAGTTGAGTCACGGCCGTGCGGGCTCGGTGCGGCTCGGTAAGGGTGAGGGCCCGCACCGAGTTGAGGGCATTGAAGAGGAAGTGCGGGTTGATTTGGGTGCGCAGCATGTCGAGCTCGGCCTGCCGGCGGGCGGCGTCGGCCCGCAGCTGGCTCACTTCCACTTGGGCCAGCCGTTCGCCGGCCACGAAGAAGTGGTAGGCCAGCACCCACACAATGAGGTATCGACCCACGCCCACCACGCCAAACGCGAATTTGGCCCAGTCCTGCTTGGGCAGCTGCCATTGCCACTTGCCTTCCATGATGGAGAACAGCACCGGCGCTACCAGCTGCATGCAGACGGCCAGCCCCACCAAGCCCGCCACCGCCACCACGGCCTGCCGGGGCAGCGGCGCGCGCAACACCCCGAAGCGCAGCAGCAGCGCCCGGTAACCGTGGGTGAGCGCCAGGCCCAGCAAGGCAGTAAGCGCAAACCACCGCACGATGCTGGGCTCAAACCGGTCCAGCATTAGGCTGGCCTGCACCTGCGTGGCCCAGAAGCCACCCCAGCCCAGCAATTGAAATATCCAGTACCAGCGCTTGGCGCGAAGAAATGTCAGCATAGCAGAACCCCGATGACGCATGGCGAATGTAAGCTGCCCGTCCGCCCCAGCTTCGGGCCGGGGCGGCGGAGTGCCTTTCCGCAGGGGCCGGTGAATGGCAGACGGTGACGGAACGGGCAGCATGCAGCGCAGAAAACAAGGCGAGAAAAGCGGGTGGCAGCAGAATCAAGGGCAAAAGTAGAGGGCTTGGGCACCCCTGTTCGGAGGTTTTCCGGGAGCGCGGAAAATGGCCAAATGAGCGTGGAAAGCCGTAGCGCGGTCGTACCCGGAGGGCCTTTGTAGTTCGCGTTCCCGCGCCGGCGTGGTCGTTCGGGTGTCCGTCAGGGGATGCGGACCACAAAGTCCCTCCGGGTACGACCGCGCTACGGCCCGCTGCCTACGGGGGCCTACGTGCGCCCCAGCCCCGTCACTTGTTTGGTACGCTGACCCGGTTGCAATGCAACGGCTGATTTGGCGCCGCCCGCACCGGGTAGCGCCCGCCGTTCCTTTTTCCGCGCTCAAGTAAAAAGTGGCGGCAATGGCTGGTGGACGGGGCCATGTTTGCAGCATCAGATGGTTGTGGCATTTCTGGCAGACTGTATACTTGCAGCTTGCCCTGCTAACCCCGCAATTGGCAGTGTATTTTTCCCAACCTTCTTTCCATCACCTCATCATGCAACCAACCCCAACCCCCAGCCAGCCCCCCAAAGTGCAGAAGCTGCTGCCCTTGATTCCCGCCTTTTTTGTTTTTCTAGGCGTGCTGAAAGGCTTCCGGCACGACTACTATAACGCCGGCATATGGGTGGCGCTGGGCCTGGCAATGGGCGCCCTGGCAGTTCCGCCGCAATACAAAAAAGGGGCAATGTGGACGGCCGTGGCGCTGGTAATCGTGGCCCTGGCGCTGGTGCGGCTGAAGGCACTCGCCACCCGGGAAGCCCAGGTGGAGCGGGAGGCCACGCAGGTGCCGGCCCGGTAGCGCTGCCCTCTAGTTATGCCAGTAGTTTGTGCCGCCCTCGTCTTGTGTTGCTTGAATATTCTTCTTGCCCGCCAACCCCTCACCTATGAAACGACTGCTCCTTCTGCTGTGCCTGCTGCCCTTGTTTGCCTCGGCCCAAACCTGGCAAAAGCAACCCACCGAGCCCTACCGCGGCAAGCAGGACGACATCTGCTTCACCTCGCCCACCCAAGGCTGGTACGTGAACGGGGCCGGTAAAATCTACGGCACCCGCGACGGCGGCCAGCACTGGCAGAAGCTCTACGAAAAGCCCGGCACGTTCTTCCGCTGCGTGGCTTTCATCGACAGCCTGCGCGGGTTTGCTGGCAACATCGGCACCCAGTATTTCCCCGGCGTCACGGACACCATTCCGCTCTACGCCACCCGCGACGGCGGCCGCAGCTTGGCCCCGGTGCAGTACAGCGGCCCCACCGTAAAGGGCCTGTGCGCGCTGGAAGTGGTGAAGGAGCAGTTCATCAACGCCGGCAACATCGACTACCGCTACCACATTTTCGGCGGCGGCCGGGTGGGCGGGCCGGGCTTCCTGCTGCACTCGCCCGACAACGGCGACACCTGGACCTCGCGCGACCTGCGGCCCTTCGGCGCCCAGTTCGTTCTCGACATCAAGATGTTTACGCCCCGTGAAGGCTTTCTCTGCGCCGGTTCCGACGTGGCCGTGGACAAGGCCAACGCCCTCATCCTCTACACCAAAGACGGCGGCCAAACCTGGCAGAAGCGCTACCGGAGCACGCGCCCCTACGAAATCACCTGGAAGCAAAGCTGGCCCACGCGCAAAGTGGGCTACGTCACCATCCAGAGCTATAATCCCGACACGCTGGTGGCCCAGCGCTACGTGGCCAAAACCACCAACGGCGGCAAAACCTGGAAGGAAATTCCGCTGGTGAAAAGCGCCAAGGTGCGCGAGTTCGGCGTGGGTTTCGCCGACGACAAAACCGGCTGGATAGGGGCGGCGCCCAATGGCTTCGGCACCCGCGACGGCGGCAAAACATGGGAGCGAGTCGACTTCGGCAACGCTGTCAACAAAACCCGCCTCATTAAAACGCCCGACGGCGGCTATGTAGCCTACGCCATTGGCCTGAATGTGTACAAGTTGAGCGCGCCGAAGTAGGGAACTTCCAGCCATCTTTACAACCCCAGCTGACTACCACTCCGCGCCACTCCTGAGCCATGAAAAAGACGCAAAAATTTCTGGTGTTTGGCCTTAGCCTGATGTTGGGCGCCGCCTTTGGAATGCTGCTGGCCAAGTACGGCTTTGCCCATATCAAGCACGCGCAGTGGAGCAAATGGCAGGTGGGCGCGCTCCTGGCTCTGCTGCCGCTGACGTGGTTGGTGGCCGTGGGGCTGCACGAACTGGGCCACGCGCTGGCCGGGCTGCGGCAAGGCTTTGTGCTGCACTGGCTGGCCGTGGGCCCGCTGATGTGGAAGAAGCTGGACGGGCGCCTGCGCTTCCGCTGGAACACCAACCTGAACGCGGCTGGCGGCATGGTACTCTGCGTGCCACCCGACGACCACGACCTGCGCGGCCGCTTCATGGTGTTTGCGGCGGGCGGCCCGCTGGGCAGCGTGGCGTGGGCCGTGCTGGCGCTGGGTGGCTGGGCGCTGTTGCCCACCCAAACCACGGCGGTGGAGCAGGTGCTGGTGGCGGCCCTCGGCGTAAGCGGCCTGCTTTCAACCTTCCTGGCCCTGCTCACCATGATTCCGATGCACACCGGCGGGTTTTCCAGCGACGGCGCCCGGGTGCTCAACCTGTGGCGCGGCGGTCCGGCCGGCCAGCTCGAATTGGCCGTGCTCTCGGCTTTCGTGCGCTCAGCGGCTGGCGTGCGGCCCCGGGAGTTGCCGCTGGCGCAGCTCGAAGCGGCCGTAACCTTGCCCAACGAGTTGCCTTTCAAACTTTACGCCTATCAATATTTGTACCTGGCAGCCCTCGACGCCGGCCACATTGACCAGGCCGGGCAGTACCTGCGGGAGCACCGCGAGCGGCTGGCCCTAGCGCCGCCCGCTCTGCAAGCCAACGGCTGGTTGGAGTCGGCGTTTTTCGCGGCGGCGTTTGAGCACGACTTGCCGGCCGCCCGTGGCTTCCGCGAACAAGCGCAGGTAACGGCCCACACCCCGGCTGACCTTGTGCCCCGCGCCGATGCCGCGCTGGCCCGCTTGGCCGGCGACGCTGACGCGGCCCGCGCCCACGCCCAAACCGCCTTGCAGGAACTCTCCAAAAGCCTGGACCCAGGCAGCGCCCGCCTCTACGCCGAGTGGTTGGCCGATACCGTCCGTTGGGCCGAGCAGCCTACTGCCAGCACCGTGAGCTAGCCGGGCCGGTAAGCGCTGCCGCGCCTAAGCAACCACCGGCGCCGAAGTGGCATCTGCGCTGCGGCGGTAGGGGCGTAATAGAAAGCTCCTGATTTACGATGTAGCTTCCCGCGGCCCAAGCCGAAACATTCTTTCTCAAGCACTTCACCACACCAGTCATCACCTCTTTTCTGTCAATATGGCCCTTTCCATTACCAACCTTTCCAAAACTTACCCCAACGGCACGCAGGCGCTCAAAAATGTGAGCCTGGAAATCCCCAACGGAATGTTCGGCCTGCTCGGGCCCAACGGCGCGGGCAAATCCAGCCTGATGCGCACCATTGCCACGCTGCAAGACGCCGACACGGGCTCCATCATGCTCGACGACATCGACGTGCTGCGCAACAAGGAGGCCGTGCGCCGCGTGCTGGGCTACCTGCCGCAGGAATTTGGCGTGTACCCCAGCGTGAGCGCCGAAGAACTGCTCGACCACTTTGCCACCCTCAAAGGCATTGCCAGCAGCAAAGAGCGCAAGGAAATGGTGGCCGCCCTGCTGCACCAAACCAATCTCTACGACGTGCGCAAAAAGCACGTGGGCGGCTACTCCGGCGGCATGAAGCAGCGCTTCGGCATTGCCCAGGCCCTGCTCGGCAACCCGCGCCTCATCATCGTGGACGAGCCCACCGCCGGCCTCGACCCGCAGGAGCGCAACCGCTTCCACAACCTGCTCTCCGAGATTGGCGAAAACCTGGTGGTCATCCTCAGCACGCACATCGTGAGCGACGTGAGCGACCTGTGCCGCCACATGGCCATCATCAACAAAGGGGAAGTGCTGCTCACCGGCGACCCACTCACGGTGATGAACAACCTGAAAGGAAAAATCTGGCGCAAGCTGATTGAAAAAGCCGAGTTGCCAGCGCTACAGGGCGCCACTCAGGTGATTAGCTCGCGCCTGTTTGCGGGCAAAACCGTGGTGCACGTGCTGGCCGACGCCGCGCCGGACAGCGGCTTTGAAGCCGTAAACCCGGACCTGGAGGACGTGTATTTCTCGGAGATTAAGAACTACGAGCTGCGCAGCAAGCGCGGGGCAGCAGCAGTGGCCTGAAGCTAGCCGCCGCTGGCGCGGGGCTCGGCCCCGTGCCGGCTACTCCCCGGCCTCCGGCCGGGCTGCGCCGGTTGCGCCGCTGGCACTTTCTTCACTCGGGTGGCTGCCGTTCAGCTGGCTCGTTCTTCCGCCCGGAGGCCGGATAGCAGCAGGCACGGGGCCGAGCCCCGCGCCATTTCCAACTCTTACTTCTTCGCCAAAATGTTCCTTCCCATACTCCTCTTCGAACTAAAATACCGCCTCAAGCGGCCGGCCACCTGGATTTACTTCGCCATTCTGTTCGTTCTGGCGTTTTTGCTCGTTACGGCGGCGGGCGGCGGCTTCGGGCCGGGCACCGACGTGAGCATTGGCGGCGACGGGCAGGCGGTGAAAATCAATTCCCCCTTCTCGGTGTCCATCACCGTTGCTGTGCTGAGCGTGTTTGGCGTCATCATCGCCTCCTCGCTCATGGGCAACCCGGTGTACCGCGACTTCGAGCACCGCACGCATCCGCTGTTCTACACCACGCCCATCAGCAAAATTGGGTACCTGGGCGGACGCTTCCTGGGCTCTTACCTGATTGCCGTGCTCGTGTTCAGCGGGCTGGGGCTGGGCGCTGGGCTGGCCGGTATGATGCCCTGGGTGGAGAAAAGCCGGTTTCTGGCCAGCACGCCGCTGGGCACCTACGTGTGGCCCTACCTCACGCTCATTCTGCCCAACCTGCTGTTTACGGGCGCCATTTTCTTCACCACGGCCACGCTCACCCGCAACATCCTGAGCACGTACATCGGCGCGGTGCTGCTGCTGGTGGGCTACCTCATTTCCAACGCCTACCTCCGCGACCTCAAGAACGAGTACCTCATTGCCGCGCTGGATGCCTTCGGGCTTGCGCCCTTTAGCTTAACCACGCGCTACCTCACGGCCCCGGAGAAAAACACGCTGCTGGTGCCGCTGTCTGACTTTTTGCTCCTCAACCGGGGCGTGTGGCTGGGGTTGGGGCTGGGCCTGCTGGCGTTTTGCTACGCCCGGTTCCGGTTTTCGGCCCTGGCTTCGGAAAAGGTGTCGAAAAAAGTGCGGCGGGAAGCGGCTGCTTCGGCCGGCGCGCTGGCCGAGGCAGGTGGCTCACAGGGCGTAGCCGGCGGGCTACACCTGCTGCCGCGCGTCACACAGGTGTTTTCCGGCGGCCTGAGCCTCAGCCAGTGGTGGAGCCTTACCAAGCTGGAGTTTCGGGGCATCGTGCGCAGCCGCTACTTCGCGGCCATTGCGGGCGCCGGCATTATCGTGCTGCTGGCCACGGCCTCCCAGGCCGGCAAGACCTTTGACACGCCCACCTTTCCGCTCACCAACCAGTACCTGAGCATTGCCAACGGGCCTTTTTTCCTGTTCCTGTTTGCCATCATCATCTTCTACAGCGGCGAGCTGGTGTGGCGCGAACGGTCGGCGGGCGTGGCTCAGATTGCCGACGCCGTGCCGATACCCAACTGGGTGCCGTTTCTGAGTAAGCTGGCTGCCCTGTGGCTGGTGCAAGTGGTGCTCATGGCCGTGGTGATGGTGTGCGGCCTACTCATCCAAACCCTGAAAGGCTATTTCAACTACGAAATCGGCCTGTACGTCCAGGCGCTGTTCTTCTACCAGCTGCCGTACCTGCTGCTGCTCTGCGTGCTGGCCATGGTGACGCAGGTGGTGGTGAACAACAAGTACCTGGGCTTTGCCGTCATCGTGGTGTACTACCTGGCCGGCGAGTTTCGGCCGCAAATCGGCTTAGGCCACCGGCTCTTCGACTTTGGGGGGAGCAGCTCCCCCGGCCCGTACTCGGCCATGAACGGCTACGGCCACTTTCTGCCCGCCTTCTGGTGGACCAAGCTGCTCTGGGCCGGCGTGGCCCTGCTCATGGTGCTGGCCGGCACGCTGCTCTGGGTGCGCGGTACCGACGCCAGCGGGCGCCTGCGCGAAGCCCGGCGCCGCTGGAGCGCCGGCAGCACCGCCACGCTGGCGCTGGGCCTGCTCGTTAGCCTGGGCGCAGGCGCCTACATCTTCTACAACACCAACGTGCTGAACGAGTACCTCAGCCCCAAGGCGTCCGAAAAGCGCCAATTGGCCTACGAGCAGCAGTACCGCCGCTACAAGGACGTGCCCCAGCCCCGCATCACGGCCGTGGACCTCAACACCGACATCTTCCCCCGCACCCGCGCCATACGGTTTCGCGGCCAATTTATGCTGGTAAACAAACACCAGGAACCGCTGGACTCGGTCATCATCAACCTGCCCGTGGAGCAACACCCGCGGTTGCACCGCCTCGCGCTGGGGGCGCCCGGCCAAGCCACGCTGGCGCTGAACGACACCACGTTTGGCTTCCGCATTTACCGCTTGGCTCAGCCGTTGGCTTTTGGCGACTCGCTGGCCCTGACCATGGATTTGTCTTACCAGGAGCGAGGTTTCCCGAACGCGGGCTCCAACACGGATATCGTGGAAAACGGCACGTTTGCGAGCTACAACTACCTGCCCGGTCTGGGCTACCGCGAGGGCATCGAAATCAGCGGCGACCAAGACCGCAAGAATTATGGCCTGAAACCCAAGCCCCGCATGCCCGACGTTAACGACCTGAAAGGGCGCCAGAACACCTACGTTGGGGACGACGCCGACTGGATTCGCTTCCGGACCACCGTGAGTACCGAAGCCGACCAAACCGCTGTTGCTCCCGGCTACCTGAAGAAAGAGTGGGTGAAAGACGGCCGCCGCTACTTCACCTACGTCATGGACCAGCCCATGCACAATTTCTACACCTTCCTCTCGGCTCGCTACGAAAAGTATTCGGACAAGTGGGTCGATACGGTTGGCCGGCGCACCATTCCCATCACCATCTACTACCATCCGGGGCACGAGTACAACCTCAAGCGCATGGCCGAAGGCGCCAAGGACGCGCTGGCGTATTGCTCCAAGAACTTCTCGCCCTACCAGCACCAGCAGGTACGCATTCTAGAGTTCCCGCAGTATGCGTCCTTCGCCCAAAGCTTCCCCAACACCATTCCGTTCTCCGAGGCCATTGGCTTTGTCGCCGACGTAGACGACGACAACCCCGAAGACCTAAACATGCCCTACTACGTGACGGCCCACGAGGTAGCGCACCAGTGGTGGTTTCACCAAGTAGCGGGCGGCAACGTGCAGGGCAGCACGCTCATGTCGGAAGCCCTGGCCGAATACACGGCCCTCATGGTGCTCAACCACCACAACGGCCCCAGCGCCATGCAGCGCTTCCTGAAGTTTGACATGAACCGCTACTTGCAGGGCCGCGGCATCGAACAGAAGAAGGAAGTGCCGTTGGCACTGGTCGAAAACCAGCAGTACATCCACTACCGCAAGGGCTCGGTGGTGATGTACGCGCTGCAGGACTACCTGGGCGAGTCAACCCTCAACTCCGCCCTTAAAAAGTACGTGGCCGCCACCGCCTTCCAGAAGCCTCCCTACACCAACTCGCCGGAGTTTATCGGCTACCTGCGCCGCGCCGCCCCCGACTCGCTGCAGTCCTTCATCACCGACCAGTTTGAGCGCATCACCCTGTTTGACAACCGCGTGACTGACGCCACCAGCAAGCAGCTGCCCAACGGCCAGTACCAGGTCGACTTCACGGTGAAGAGCGCCAAGTTCTACGCCGACAGCCTCGGCAACCAGAGCCCGGCCGACCAGAGCCGCGACGCCCTGCCGGTGGCCGTGTTCCCGGAACTGGGCAAAGACAAAAAGCCCGTGCCACCAATCTTGCTGGTGAAGCGTCGCCTGCGCCCCGGCGACAACAAACTAAGTTTCGTGGTGAAGCAAAAGCCCGCCTCCGTGGCCGTTGACCCCTACAACATGATTATTGACCGGCGGCTAGCCGACAATGTCAAAGAGTTGTAGCGTTGGGGACAATAAAATCGAGAATTTACCAAAAACCACAAGGCCCAATTCCTGCAGGAGTCGGGCCTTGTGGCTGCTTAAGCCAACTGTGCGTTGCAATCGGCTTTGTTTTATTGCTTGCGCACCTGCTTCAAATCGCGCTTTACTTGCTTGCGCGCGGTTCGGAGGTAGGTTTTGAGTTGCTGACGACGCGACACCACTATCACGCGGGCATTGGTAAGGCTCACCGTCGACTCGCTGGCGGCGGCATTGAGCGTCATCTCCTCATCGGCGTAGCCCGCGTAAGTCACTACGGCTTTCAGGGCGCCGGCATCGGCCGGCACTTCAAATTGAAATTCGCCGTCGGCGTTCGTAACGGCCATTTGCTTGCTGTCTTTCAAGATGACCACCGCGCCCGGCAGCACGCCGGCGGGGTTCGTGATTTTGCCTACAAGCAAAATCTTCTCGTCTGCACCGCCGGCTACGGTCGGGTCGGTGTTGCCATTAGCTGCCGTTGGGTCAACGTCGGCTTTGGTGAAGGCCACTTGGGCTTCGGCGTTGGTAGCGCACACGGTGCTTAGCAAAGTGGCAACGGTCAATAGTAAAGGAAAGCGCATATTTGGACTTGTTAAAATTAAATTTAGTAAACAAATGTATGTTCACCCGTTGAACTATACAAACTTAGTTTTGAATCTATTTAAGCTAATTTTTATACGGTAGATGAACTTAAAAGTTATAAAATCTTAACATTCAATAAATCAATCAAAAAAAGGGTTAATGCTTCAGTTAATAAAAAATCCTTGGCCAAACGACCAAGGATTTTTGCAAACGAAGCACGAAAAAAGAAAAGATTAGCCCGTCAGTTGTTCCATCAAACGGTCGCTGCCGAATGGCAACCAGAATTTGATTCAGGAGGCTTGCACTGTCGGGCTTTGCGTAAGCGGTTCGGCCAAGGCGTAGCGGAAATCAAACAGGCGCTTGCTGTTCAGGAGCTGCTTGTTTTGCTTGAACTCCGACCAGCTGGTGAGCAGCACCAATTCGTCGGCTTGGCCGACCAATTCCTCCAGCGTGTTGGCGTAGGAAATGGGCAGGTTGTACTCGTGAGCGAACACCTCGTTGGCCATGGGGTCATAGGCCACGATATTGGTGTAGCCTTTCGCCAACAGCTTCTCGATGATGAACTTGCTGGGACTCAGGCGCACGTCATCCGAACCGCTTTTGAAGGCCAGGCCCAGAATGCCAATGCGGCTTTCGGGCGTAGCGGCCTGCATGATTTGGTTGGCCTTGTGCTCCATGATTTCCTCGTTGATGCGCAGATTGCCGTCGAGAATTTTCGCCTCGAAGCCGTGCTCGCGGGCAATGCTGCTCAGGGCAGCTGTATCCTTAGGCAAGCAGTAGCCACCGTAGCCGCAGCCGGGGTACACGTAGCTGGCCATCGAGGCCGGTGCGCCGGTCCAGCGCTTGTCCTGGTGTAGAATCTTGAAGGCGCTGGGCACATCAATATTCCCGATGTGCTCGGCAATCATCGACATCTCGTTGGAGAAGCTGATGAGCGTGGACAATAGCGTGTTTGATAGGTACTTGATGAACTCCGCCGAGTTGTAGCTCACGTAATGCACCGGGGCGTTGAAGGGCAGGTAAATCTGATTCAACAGCTCCTTCGACTGCTCGTCTTCCACACCAATTACCACGCGGTCGGGGTTCATGAAATCGTCCCAGGCATAGCCTTCGCGCAAGAACTCGGGGTTCGACGCCAGGCCCACGGGCTTGTTGTATTGGCGGTTCAACTCGTCCACCACCGGCTTCACTTTCTCCGACACTGTGGAGGGCGGCACCGTCGACTTGGTCACGATGACCTTGAAGTCGCCTTCGCTGGCTTCGAACACCTGCTTCACGGCGTCGAGCAGGTACGTGAGGTTGGCACTGCCGTCGGCGTTGCCGGGGGTGCCCACGCAAATGATGATGACCTTGCTGTCGTTCACCGCTTCGGCCAGGGGCGCGTCGATGACGAAGTTTTGGCCGAGTTCCTCGCGCAGCACCTCGTCGAGGTGCGGCTCGTAGAAGGGCACTTCATACTGGCGGATTTTGGCCATCCGTGCCTCGTTTACGTCGATGCCGTAAACCTTAAAACCTTTTTTGCTGAAGCCCAGGGCCGTGGTCAGGCCCACAAAGCCGAGGCCGAGTACCGTAATCATGCGAGTTGTCCGTTGGTGTGGTGAAGGAATTGGAGGTAGCGGCGGATGCCCTCTTGCACGGTCACGGAGGGGCGGTAGCCCAGCACGGCGCGCGACTTGGTGAGGTCGGGGCAACGGCGGTTGGGGTTGTCGGTCATGTACTCCTTGTCCTGCGACTGGCTGAAGGAGATTTTGCCCTGGTAGTCGAAAATCTCCTTGCCTTCGCGGTTGAAGATTTCGGCAAACTCGCGCACCGACAGCTCGGGCTGGTCCATGCCGATGTTGAACACGTCAAATTCGCCGTGCAGCATCACTTTCAGGTAGCCCGTGATGGCGTCCGAAATGTAGCAGAACGTGCGCGTGGGCGTGCCGTCGGATAGGATTTCCAGGTCGCGGCCTTCCACCACGGCTTTGGCAAAGTCGGCGGGCAGGCGCTTGTCGTTGATGTTCATGCCCGGCCCGTAGTTGTTGAAGGGCCGCGCCAGCCCGATGGGCATGTTGTGCTTCTGTGCGAACAGGTAGCAGAGCGTCTCGCCGAAGCGCTTGGCCTCGTCGTAGCACGCGCGCGGGCCGATGGTGGCCACGTTGCCGCGGTACGTCTCGGGCGTGGGGATGAACTCGGGGAAGGGGTCGCCGTAAATCTCGCTGCTCGAGAAGAACAGGAAGCCGCGCAGCTGCTTGTCGGCGTAGAAGTCGAGCAAGCGGCGCAGGCCGGTGATGTTGGCGTCCACCGTTTCGATGGGGTAGATGCGGTAGAACGTGGGCGAGGCAATGGAGGCCATGTGAATGACCAAGTCGGCCTCGTCGGCGCCCGGTACGTCGGCCACGGAGTCCGTGATGACGTTGAACTCGTGCAGCTTGATGATGTCCGGGTTGCTGGCTACCAGGGTATCCAGCCAGCCTTTGGTGCCGGTCAGGAAATTCTCCAGCGCGATAATGCGCTTGATTTGCAGCTCCTCGGCGTAGTGCGCAAAGAAGTGCATGAAGTAGTAGCCCAGGAATCCGCCGCAGCCCGTGAGCAGGACCGTGGCATTGCGCATCTTGTCGAGCTCTTGGGTCGTGAGGCTTTTGTAGATGGCCTCCATGTCTTCCCGCAAAATGCGGTTGTCGATTTTGGCTGGCGAGTCAGCAATCATAGAATAGCAGTCAGGTGATGGTGAAAGGAGAGTCGGAGGAAGGAGTTGTCTGGGCCAGCCAGCGAGTACCCCGAAATTTTATTTCGGCCCGATAGAACAACCCTCGTGCTGCCGGGCCGAAATAAAATTTCGGGGTACTCGTTCTGGGCTGCGCAATTAGGCCAGTGCGGGGGCAGCGGCAGTTGCCTGGTATTCGGGGAAAAACAGCGCGTTTTGTTCGCGGTAGAGGCGCAGCACCAGGTTGTCGGCGGGCAGCTCCACGTCGTCGAAAGTCAGCACGTGGTCGCGCTCCACGTCGCGCTTTAGCACGCAGCCTTCGGCCAGGCCCACGGGCAAGATGTTTTCGCGGCGAGCCACGTCGGCGTTTTCGCACTGCCCGTAGGTATCGTAGCCGCCCAGGCCATCCAACTTGTGGCCAGCCTTCAGCGGCGTTTTGGCTTGGGTAATCACCTCGACCACCGGGGCGCCCAGCGGCTCCATGATGACGTCGTTGAAGAGCACCATGCGCGCAATAGAGTTCGGAATCTCGGCGTAGATGAGGTGATAGGGGATGTAGAAGCTGTAAAGCGGGCCGGGGCCCAGCTTGCCATACGCCAGATAATGCTGCACTTTGGGGTCGTCGGTGGTGGCGAATACGAATACGCCGGGTCCGGGTTTCGGACCCACCACGTAGTCCACAATTCCGCCGAGGCGCTTCAGCTCTTCCACGTCGAACCACGTGGTCATATCGTCGATGTGGCCGTCGTGGCGGAAGCCCAACATGCCGCGCTTGGCCACGCCCATGCCCGTGGCGTTGGCCACGCAGGCCTGCTCGATGGATATCTTGGTGCCGTCGGCGAAGCAAGTCACCATTTCAGGCGTCAGCTTCCACTGCGCCGCAAAGCCGGCCTGAGTGGTCGGGTTGCGGTAGAAATCCTGCAGGCCCTTGATGTTGCCTAGCACCAGCGGCGTCAGGCCCATGCCTTTCACCATGCGGTACAGGTTGAGGATGCAGCCGGGCTGGTCGCCTTCGCAGCCGCTCAGCATCACGCCGGCCTTGTCGGCGTACACCTTCAATATCGGCCCAATGGTGGCGTCAATTTCGGGGTTGAAGAGCAGCACGTGGCGCTTGTGCTCGATGGCCTTCATGATGAGGGCCGCGGCGTAGTGAATGGTGCCCGTGCACTCCACCAGCAGGTCGAGGCCTTCTACCTCGCAGAGCAGCTCGGCATTGTCGGTCACGGCGAAACCGCCCGAAGAAATGACCGCCTGCAAGGTTTCCAGGTCGGAACACTCTTGGGCGGTGTTGCCGGTGTATTCGTAGGCTTGGTGGGCTTTGCTGAGGGTGCGGTTGGCAATGACGGCCACCTCCATGCCGGGGGTGTAGCGCATCACCTGGTTTACCATGCCCTGGGCCATTTCGCCGGCGCCCCACAGGCCCACGCGAATGGGTTTGCCCGCGCGCTGGCGGGCCTCTAGCTGTTTGTCAACAATAATCATAATGCTGGTTTACGAGCAGGCAGACGCCTGCGTGAACGATAGAAATGGCAGTCAAAGTGAGAACTGATTTGGCAAGCCAGCGTAACAAGCAAGAAGCCAGGGCAAAGTCCGCACAAGAGGGTAGTAGTGGCCAAGGTCCGAGGCTGCCAAATATGCGCTGAAAGCACTGTATGTCAAATGAAGTCGGGCGATATTTTGCCGGCTACAAAGACCGTAGAGTACTCGGTTGCAGAAAAAAGGTGAGAAAGGAAGAGCAGCAACCAAAGCACCAAGCGCGACCGCTGCTTAGTTAGCCGCCACGGAGACAGCGCCTGGGGCCTTGCTGCGGAGCAGGTAAATGGAACCCAGCGCCTTGACCGGAGCCAGGGTCACAACTTCTTCGTAGAGCCCGCCGAAACCGCAGGTTAGTTTAATCTGCTTGGCGGTAGTGGGGACGCTCAGCTCAAATTCACCTTCCGAGTTGGTGACCACAACGGTGCGAGTGCCCTGCAGCCACACCGTAGCACCCGGCAAAGCGCCGTTTGGGCCCTGAACTACGCCGTGCAGCACTTTATACGCTACGGGCTTGGTGGCTTCGCCGGGGTCTGCATCGGCCGATGCGACTGCCCGACGTGGGGCGTTGTTGAATGCGTATTGGGCCTGGCTAGAAGCGGCAGTCAGAAATAAGCAAATGGCAATAACTAGGGATGCAAGCGTGCGGGTCATGTAATTTGCACTAATGGTATTTATTATTGAACGATACAAACATAATATTTTTCGAGGGTATTAAATAATTTTCTTCAAAAATATAGTATAGTTAATTCTTGGATAAAATCAATATTTTTAGAACTGCTCTGCTATTAATAACAAAAAGCTCCTGCTTCGTAAAAAGAGGAGCTACGGTATTTTTCCGGTAGTTACTGCGCGGAATGCATCAATTGGTAGGATTATTATTGAGTGGCCTTCTGAGCAGGTTGGGCCTGCCACCTATTAATGTTCATAGCGGAAAATATTTTCATAGGACTGCTAAAAGGGCCGTTTCCGTTCGTCGTAAAGCAAAACAGCGCGGCTTCGTTTACCGAAGCCGCGCTGTTGTAGGCGCCGCTGCCAATGCTGCAGAGGAATGGTTAGGCGTGCTGTTGCACCTTGCTTTCCGCGGGGGCACTGGGCTGTTGGCTCCAGCCCATGCTGCAGCGGCTTTGCATCTGCTGGCGAAATTTCTCGCGCGCTTCGGGGCTGAGGTGCTCCATGCGCCCGGCCATGCGCTGCTGCCAGGCTTTGCGACGCTGGGCCCAATTACCGGTTCCGCCACCCCGAAAACCGCCGAAGAGGATGCGGGAAAGCAGGAGCAAGCCAACGGTTTGCGTCACGCTAATGGCTGGGCCGTGAAAGAGTTCGGGCACGAGCCAGTTCCAGAGTGCCTGGGTAACGAATACGGCTACGGTGAGGAACAGCGCCGCGAAGAGAAGAAAACGGAGGCCGCGGAGCAGCCAGAATTTACGGTCCATGATAGGTTGATGAATGGATGTGCTAATTCTTTGATGTGCTGATGTGCTGATGTGCTGATGTGCTGATGTGCTGACTCTTTGATGCGGTGCGAAAAATGCCGTGTTCAATACGATGTGAGATGTTGAAAACACATCAGCACATCAGAGAATCACCACATCACCACATCAAAGAATTACCACATCAATCCGTGAATAATTCGGTGTACAATTTCTGCAGCCGTTTGCGTAGGTGCAACACGGCGTAGTGCTTGCGCGAAATCAGGGTTTTGAGGGGCACGCCCGTTTCTTCCTCCATTTCGCGGAAAGTCTTGTCTTCCAGCTCGTGCCACACAAACACCTGGCGCTGGGCCACCGGCAATTCGGCCAGGGCTTCGGTGAGGGCTTCCATGAGGGTTTCGCGGAGCAAGCGGTTCTCGGGCGAGTCGTCGGGGGCCGGCAGCAAGTCGGCCAGCAGCAGGCCCTCGCCATCGTCGGAGGCCTCGGCCGCGCCGAAGGCTTCTTCCAGACTTACGGGCCGCTTGCGGCGGTAGAGGTCGGTGATGCGGTTGCGGGCCACCCGGAACAGCCAGGCCGCGGCTTGTTCCACGGGCTTGAGCATGCGGTAGCTTTCAACGAGTTCGGCGAAGACGTCCTGCAGGAGGTCTTCGGCCTCGGCTTCGTCGGGGATGCGGCGCCGGATGAACTGCAAGAGGCGAGGCCGCTGCTGCCGCACGGCGTCGGCAATCTGGCGGTCTTGCTGACTAGCCGTCATCTGGGCAAGGGGGGAGGGGAGCGAAAGAGCCATGGTTTCCATTCTGACCAAGCAGACGCCGGCCCCCCGAAATTACTTTAACTTTTGCTTTTGGATTATCCGTGAGCGTCATGCGGCGCGCAGCGAAGCATCTCGCGGGCCACCACTAAGTAGTTGAAGCAGGCGCGATGCTTGGCTGCGCGCTGCATGACTAAGTGTGGGCTACAACAAATCCAGCCCTGCTTTTTCCTTTTTCGAGGATACCTTTGCCGGCCGGCCGGCTGCACCGTTTCGCCGCCGGCCCTCTACGCATGGACCAAACCATTCCCGAAGTTATCCGCACCGTTCCGCTGCAGTACTACGTTTTTTTCGCCTCGGCCCTGTTTGCCATCGGCGTCACGGGCGTATTGGTGAGGCGCAATGCCATCATCATCTTCATGTGCATTGAGCTGATGCTTAACGCTGTGAACATCCTGCTTACGGCTTTCTCGGCCTACCGCGCCGACCCCAACGGGCAGATTTTCGTGTTTTTCATCATGGCCGTGGCCGCCGCCGAAGTCTCGGTCGGCCTGGGCATCATCGTCATGATTTACCGCAACTTCCAGACCACCGACGTTAATTTATTGAGCCGCTTGAAGTGGTGAGATGGTGAGGTGGTGAACTGGTGAGTTTGATGTAGTAGCTGCCTCGGTAGCACACCTAATTCAGCCGTTTACTGCCAACCCCAATTGACTCACCAGTTCACCACCTCACCATTTCACCAATGCAGGAAACTGTTCTCCCCGGCGCCAACGCCCCGTATCCTACGATTCTTTACGTCCTGATTCCGCTGCTGCCTTTCCTGGGCTTCTTGCTGAACGGATTGTTGAACCGGAAGCTTTCCGGCACCGTGGCCGGCCTCATCGGCAGCGCCACCGTGCTGGGCTCCTTCCTGATTTCGGTGATGCTGTTCCTGAATTTCGACTACCAGTACACGGTGCAGCTGTTTGACTGGATTTCGGTGGGCTCGCTGCAAATTCCTTTTCAGTACCAGATTGACCAGCTCAGCCTGATTATGCTGCTGCTGGTGACGGGCGTGGGCTTCCTCATTCACGTCTACAGCATTGGCTACATGCACCACGACGAGAACGTGGGCAAGTTCTTTAGCTTCCTGAACCTGTTCATTTTCAGCATGCTGCTGCTGGTGATGGGTTCCAACTTCGTCATTCTCTTCATCGGTTGGGAAGGCGTGGGCTTGTGCTCCTACCTGCTCATCGGCTTCTGGAACAAGAACACCAATTACAACAACGCCGCCAAAAAAGCCTTCATCATCAACCGCATTGGTGACCTGGGTTTTCTGCTTGGCATCTTCCTCATTTACCTCACTTTCAATTCGGTGCAGTACGCCGAAGTGTTCCAGAAGGCCAGCCTGGGCCAGTTCGGCACCTACGGCGTGGGCGTTTGCACGGCCATTACGCTGCTGCTGTTTGTGGGCGCCATGGGCAAGTCGGCGCAGCTGCCGCTCTACACCTGGCTGCCCGACGCCATGGCCGGCCCCACGCCGGTTTCGGCGCTCATCCACGCCGCCACCATGGTGACGGCCGGTATTTACATGGTGCTGCGGGCCAACGTGCTGTTCACCCTGGCCCCCGATACGCTGAATGTGGTGGCCATTGTGGGGGCGGCCACGGCCTTGTTTGCTGCCACCATCGGGTTGGCGCAGAACGACATCAAGAAGGTGCTGGCGTACTCCACGGTGTCGCAGTTGGGCTATATGTTCCTGGCGCTGGGCGTGATGGGCTACAGCACGTCGCTGTTCCACGTACTGACTCACGCGTTCTTTAAGGCGCTGATGTTCCTGGGTGCGGGCTCGGTGATTCACGCCATGAGCAACGAGCAGGACCTCCGCCGCATGGGTGGCCTGCGCAAGGCATTGCCCATCACCTTCCTCACGTTCCTGATTGGCTGTTTGGCCATTTCGGGCATCCCGCCGTTCTCGGGCTTCTTCTCCAAAGACGAAATCTTGGCGCATGCCTACGAGCACAACAAAGTGCTGTGGGCCATGGGCTTGCTTACGGCCTTTCTCACGGCGTTCTACATGTTCCGCCTGCTGTTCCTGGCTTTCTTTGGCGAGTTCCGCGGCACCGAGGAGCAGAAGCATCACCTGCACGAGTCGCCCGCTTCGATGACGTTTCCGCTCATCGTGTTGGCTGTGTTGGCGGCCGTGGGCGGTTTCATGGGCGCGCCCATGTTCACGGGCGGCCGTCATTACCTGGCCGAGTACCTGGCGCCGGTTTTCACGTATTCGCAGCGCATCATGCCGGCCGCTTTCTCCGCCGAGCCCGACCATAACACCGAACTGATGCTCATCGGGCTGTCGGTGGCCGCGGGCGTGCTGGGCATTGTCCTGGCCTACGTGTTCTACGTGGTGCGGGCCCAGCGTCCGGCCGAGGACGAGGCCAACCGCTCGGCTCCCGAGAGCTTGGTGTACCACAAGTACTACGTCGACGAGCTGTACAACGCGTTGTTCACGCGCCCGGTAATGGCGCTGTCCAGCGGCTTGGTTCGGTTCGTTGAGAACGGCATCATCAACCCCGTAGTGGGCGGTTTTGGCCGCGCCGTGAACGGGGGCGGGCAGCTTCTGCGCTACGTGCAAACCGGCGCCGTGGAAACGTATCTGATTCTGATGGTGATTGGCCTGGTGCTGATTTTGGGACTCAACTTTGGGCGGTTCTAAGCATTAGTGCACCGCTCATATGAATAAGTGCCTGTTGTTCTTGGGAGATGTTGGCGGCAGCGAGATGATGCTGCTCATGCTGATAGTGGGCCCAGTCCTGCTCATCATTCACTTTATTCCTTCTTTCATCGCTCGTAAGCGTCCTGACTTCTTCATGGTGCTGCTGTCAATATTGTGGCTGGGTGGTCTGTAATTGGTTGGGTAGCGGCACTGTACCTGGCTCTGCGCAAGGTGCCAGCGCACGTTTCGGTCAATAACTCAGGCCTTTCGACCGCACCAAGCTTTTCAGTTGCTGACGAACTGGCCAAGCTACGCGATTTGCGCGACCAAGGCGTATTGACGCAAGCGGAGTTTGACCACCAAAAGCAGTTGCTTATCCGGTAGGCAAATCCAAGTCCAACCTGCTGCTTTCGTTGCTTCTTCAGAAAAGCCATCTGCGCTACGTAGATGGCTTTTCTGCTTATGGAACGTGGAATGCGTGGTCTTTGCTAGCCCACACCTATTCTGAAATCGTTCAGCCGACCACTCGCCTTGCGAAGCGCCAAGTCCCCAATCGGACGGGTTGATGCCAGTCCCTTCAAGGTTCAGCTGTTGCTAAAGCAGTTACCCGGGCTTGGCTAACGTTGGGCGTGTCAAAAGCCCAGCTGTTTTAAGCAATATTAGTTAGTAATCAGGTGCTTTTGTAAAGGATATTGCGTTGGTTGCGGAGATATATAGCAACTTTTTTGGGCGAGAGCGGTATAGCAGCACATTCGCAACTGGCCGCAAGGCAGGTTGCGGACACTCGCACCTATTCCCGTTTTCCCAAACCTATGCACCTAAAACCTCAACTTCTGCGAGGCATTGCGCTGGGTGCTGTCATGCTCGGCATGGCGGCCCCGCAAGCGCAAGCCCAAACTCCTGACAAGAAAACTGCCATCAGCCTCTACGGCAGTGGGTACCAGTACAAGGGCAATTACGGCTCCTATTTCTGGGACTGGACCAACACCAACGGCGGCCCCGGCATCTCGTTCAACCGCTACCTCACGTCCGGCCTCGACCTGGGCCTCGATTTGGGCTACGCCGAGTTGAAGGGCACCCAGGGTGCCAACGTGTTCAGCACTAACGTGATTCACGGCAACTTGGCTTTCAAGCTGAAGCTCAACAACGGCTGGGCGCTGAAGGAAGACGCCATCATTCAGCCCTATCTGAAGATAGCGCCGGGCCTGGCCTACTTTAGCCGCGAAGCTACGTACCGGGGCAGCGCCACCGACCAAAACGCCACGGCTTTTGACCTGTTTGGCGCGGCGGGCATCAACTTCCGCCTCAGCGAAAGCATTGGCTTGTTCATCCAAACCGGCCAGCACATTCCCTTTGGCGCCAACATCGACGGCGACCTCGTGCGCGACGATGACCGGATTGACGACCGGTACCTGCAGCACACTGCGGGCCTCACGTTCGCCTTCGGCCAGATGAAGGACGAGGACAAAGACGGGGTTTCGGACAAGAAAGACAAGTGCCCCGGCACGCCCGCCGGCGTAGCCGTGGACCCCAACGGCTGCCCGCTCGACAAAGACGGCGACGGCGTGCCCGACTACCAGGACAAGTGCCCCGACGTGAAAGGCGTGGCCGCCCTGCAAGGCTGCCCCGATAAGGACGGCGACGGCGTGACCGATGCCGAAGACAAGTGCCCCGATACCCCCGGCAAAGCCGAACTGGCGGGCTGCCCCGACGCCGACAACGACGGCGTGATTGACCAGAACGACAAGTGCCCTGACACCCCGGCTGGCGTGAAAGTGGACGCCAACGGCTGCCCAATCGACACCGATGGCGACGGCGTGCCCGACTTCCAAGACCGCTGCCCCAACAGCCCCGGTCCGGCTTCGAACCGCGGTTGCCCCGAGGTAAAGGCCGAAACCAAGAAGCGCCTGCAGGAAGCCACGAAGTACATCAACTTCGAGTTCAACAAGGCCGTGCTGCTGCCCAGCTCGTACCCCACGTTGCAGGACCTCGCCAAAATCATGGCCGAGTACCCCGACTACACGCTGGGCATCTCGGGCCACACCGACAGCAAAGGCGCCGATAATTACAACTTGCGCCTCTCGGACGACCGTGCTGCCTCGGCTCGCACGTACATGCTGAGCCAGTCGGTGCCCGCCGAACGCATCGTGTCGCATGGCTACGGCGAAACCAAGCCGATTGCCGACAACGCCACTGCCAAGGGCCAGGCCCTGAACCGTCGGGTAGAGTTTGACTTGTACCTCACCGGCGACCCCAACGCCTCCGAAGTGAAGTACGGCCCCGCTCCGGTCATCGTCCCCGAGCCGCCCAAAGCGGCCCCGGTGAAGAAGGCCCCCGCTAAAAAAGCTCCGGTCCGCAAGGCCCCGGTGAAGCGGAAGTAAGCGGCTCAGGTAGCCAATAAAAAAAGGCCCACTCGATGAGAGTAGGCCTTTTTTTGTGCCCGGTAGCCCGTGCTCAGCCGGCTACGAGGGCTGCCGGTAAGTGGCATAGGGCTGCGCGGCCACCACTTGCAGCGACTGTACCTGTACCTGGACGCACGCAGCGGCCCATTTTTTTCTCGTCGGGCACAATGGAAACCCGCGCTGACCAAGGCCGCCACGACCGGCCAGCGAAAAGGCAATAAACTGCGGAAAGAGGCACTGACTCAGCCGGACATGAGCAGTAGGAAAAAGGCGACGACTCCGTTATGTTGGCAAAGACATAACGGGCCTTCACAATGCACTCGGTCTTAGCCGTGCAGCAAGCTGGTTTCGGTGCGCATGAACTCTTGGAATCGCGCCTGCACCGCCCGAAACTCCTCCATGGCCTCGTGGCCGGCCGCGGTGACCACGGCGCCGCCGCCATGAGCGCCGCCTGTCTGGGTGCTTACCAGGGGCGTTGCGGCTTGGCTGTTCATGGAGCTGACCAGGTCCCAGGCCCGCTTGTAGGACATGCCCATGGCCTGCGCGGCTTTCGAAATTGAGCCCAGTTCGGCGATGTGCTGCAGCAGCTCAAGCCGGCCAATGCCGAGGAACCGGCCGTCTTCCGTCTCGAGCCACAGGCGGCCGTTGAGGCGATAGGTTTTCGTGGGCAGCAGTAGCTTTTTCATGGGGGTAAAGATGCGCCCATTGGGCGGCTTGAGCGGCAGTGAATGCCATTGATGAGCGGTAAGTTCTAAGGCATCGGCCGCCGCAATTGCCCGAATCTTTTACCTCAAAAAACCTCAACCACTGCCAGCAAATGCCGTTGAGAAAATGCGGGCTCTGATGATTTCAGCGGCCTTTTTCGAAAACTACATCTCCTTTCCTCACACAGTTGCCTCCTCTATTGTAACATGGAAGTTCTGAAAACCAAAGCATACGGCGCAACCGGGTCCGTATTCAGCAGCCTGTCGGAAATGGAAATTGAGCGCCCGGCGCCCAAGGCCGACGAGGTGCACATCGACATCTTGTATTGCGGGGTGTGCCACTCCGACCTGCACCAAGTGAAAAACGACTGGCACAACACCATTTACCCGTGCGTGCCCGGCCACGAGATTGTGGGCCGCGTCATCGAGGCCGGCAGCGCCGTCACCAAGTTCAAGGTGGGCGACTTGGTGGGCGTGGGCTGCATGATTGATTCCTGCGGCACCTGCCCGGCTTGCCAGGAAAAAGAGGAGAACTACTGCGAAGGCCCCGTGAGCTGGACGGCCACCTACAACGGCTACATAAAGCCTCAGAACAAGGACTTCAACACTTTCGGCGGCTACTCCACCAACATCGTGGTGAAGGAGTCCTTCGTGCTGCGCATTCCGGAGTCGCTCGACACCAAGGCGGTAGCTCCGATTCTGTGCGCCGGCATCACCACTTACTCGCCCATGAAGCATTGGAACGTGGGCCCCGGCCAGAGCGTGGCTGTGGTGGGCATTGGCGGACTGGGTCATATGGCCGTGCAGATTGCGCGCGCCCTGGGCGCCACCGTCACGGCCGTGACGCGCACCCCGGAAAAGCAAGCCGAAGCCGAAAAGCTGGGCGCCCACGAAGTCCTGATTTCCTCCGATTCCAAGGCCATGGAGGCGCATGAGCTGAAGTTCGATTTCATCCTCATCACCATTCCCGATGCGTTTGAGGTGAACGATTACGTGAAGCTGGCCAAGCGCAACGGCGTCATCACCACCGTGGGCCTGCTGGGGCCCTACAAAGGCCCGCTCGACAACCAGGAGGTGGCTATGCACCGCCGCTCCATTGCCGGCTCCATCATCGGCGGCATCGCCGAGACGCAGGAGGTACTGGAGTTCTGTGCCGAGCACAACATCCTGCCCGAGGTTGAAATGATTAAGATGCAGGATATCAACGATGCCTTCGACAAAATGAACGACGAGGAAGTGCGCTTCCGCTACGTCATCGACATGGCGTCGTTGAAGCAGGAGGCGTAGGCGCGCGACAGTCTGCAAACTAGCCCGTCATGCCGAGCGCAGCCGAGGCATCTCGCGTGTGGTAGTAATTAAATCTATTGTCATCCTGAGCTTGCGAAGGACCTCCTCACGACTGAATGAAAGACGTTCCAAGGTGAGAAGGTCCTTCGCAAGCTCAGGATGACAGATGGGGCGGGCGAGATGCCTCGGCTGCGCTCGGCATGACGGTTTTTATTGGGTTATCATCAGTTGTAATTCGAAGGCTTCTCACACCATCGCCAGCATCTGGCGGGCATTGCCGATGGCGGAAGCGTCGATATCGTTGTTGAAGTACACATAGGCTTCCTGCATGCCGGGTTGCGCTTGGATTTCGGAGGTAATGCGTCGCAAAAAATCTTCAGAATAGGGCGAGCGGTACAGGTCGGGCACGCCGTGGAAGCGGTAGTAGAGCGTGGGCGCGGTGGCGACCACGGCGTCGGGCAGGAGCGGGTGGCTCTGGCCGCAGAAGATGACGTTGCGGCGCGCCAACTCCTCGTACACTTCGGGGTGCCACCAGCTGGGGTGCCGGAATTCGAGCACGTTGAGAAACGCGGGGTCGAGGCAGTCGAGGATGCGCGCCAGGCGCTCGGGCGTGTACGCCGTGCGGGGCGGCAGCTGGAAGAGAACGGGGCCCAGCTTTTCGAGCAGCCCGCGGGCCGTGGTGTCGTAAAAGTCCCCCAGCAGCTGCTGCACGTTGTTAAACTGCTTGTAGTGCGTGATGAGCTTGGGCGCTTTCACCGCAAACCGAAAACCGGGCGGGCTCTGCGCGTACCAGTTTTCCAGAAACGACAGTTGCGGAAACCGGTAGAAAGTAACGTTGAGCTCCAGCGTGCGAAAATGCTGGCTGTAGTAGTCAAACCACAGCCGCATGGGCATTTTCTCGGGGTAAAACCGTCCGCGCCAGTGGCGGTAGTGGTAGCCCGAACAACCGATGTGAAACGACGTCATATCCGCGGCAAACGGCAAAACGAACGACCGGGTTAAGCCAGCAATGGCCGTTACCGTCGCAGGCAACCGCTGGGAACGGCTGGCGGCTGACGAGCTTAGTTACGCGCTGTGTCTGGGGCGATGACGATGGTTTTTTTCTGGAAAAACTCGGCGTAAGCGGTGTTGGCCCAGTCTGCCGTGTCGGGGGTGATGTCGCTGAACAGAAGCGTGATGGGCGGCGCGGTCAGGGCCGCTACCTGGGGGCGTGGGGTGGGGTCAGTGCGCAGGTACTGGTAGCGGGCGTTCAGCTCCGCATTGTAGCGGGAGGCGGCGCCGTGCACGAGGTCTCGGTAGGCCAGAAAAGAATTGTTGGTGCTCAGCCGGTGATTGGGGTCGCGCAGGTGGTGGTTGTAATCGGTGACAAAGGTGAGGGGCAGCCAAGCCAGCAGCGCCCACCGAACCACGCCAGGCAGCTGCAAAGAGGCAGGCGAAGCGCCCGAACGGTTAACCAAGTAAAACACCCAGGCGTAGGCCGCCAACATCCAGCTAAGAAGAAAGCAGAGGTACAGCAGGCTGAGGGCCCGGGGCGGCGAGGGAATACCGCTCACCCAAAAGCTTGGAAACAAACCGGCGGCGAGAAACGCCGGCACCAGCAAGGTCAGCAGCAGCGGGTGGCGCACAAACTGGTTGAGCGGCAGTGCGGGCTGCCGGGCCAAGCGCGCAAACAGTGGCACCAACAGCAGGGTGACCACCACAAGAATGCCATTGCCCAGCCAGTTGACGAGGCTGTACGCCGCAAAAACCAAGGTTTTTACTGCGCCGGCCACCAGTCCCGGCGACACGGCGCGCTCCGCAGCCATGCGCACTGCATTGCCCGGCGCCAGAAACGCCAAGGCACAACCCACTGTAATGGTAAGGGCAACGCCCAATCCGACGACGCGTTTTTGCTCCCAGAACATCACCGCCACAACCGCCCAAGCCGTAAGAAACAGCGGTACGGCAATGGTTTCGTTGCAGCCCACCGTCAGAAAAAACAGTAAGGCCGCGGCGGCTACGTAGCGGCGGCGGGTGGCGGGCGTTCGGTGCGAAGCAGATGCCAGCAGTGCCAACGCAAAGCATAGCAATATGCAGGGAAGCAGGTTGTTGTAGGTAGCGGTGAGCCAATAAAACCACTCTGCCGTGCTGGGCAAATGGTAGACCACCAGCAAAAAGGCGCCCGCTCCGGCCTGCCACAACTGGCCGGTGGTGAACCCGGCGCCGCGCACCAGCGCCCGCAGCAATACCACCAGCCCCACGAGCAGCGCCACTAGCATCAGCAAGCACCCCAGCTTGTACGCAATGCCAATTTGCCCAAACGAAACCGGGTTGAGGAAACTCCAGCCCAGCATGGCGGCGTAGCGGCCCGTCCACGACAGGTACATGTATTTCAGATAGCCAACATGCCCGTGCTTGCTGACGTCATTGGCTTGCAAGAAATCGTCGGCGGAGGGATGGGCGTAGAAGCACAGCAGAAAAAAGGGCAGAATGCCCAGCCAAATGGCGGCCCCACCCAGGCGAAGGGCAAGGTGTTGAAAACGTTGCATTTGTCGCAGTAAAATTTCCTCCATGGCGTGGTCGATAGGGGCCGGGGCCGGACGAAAAGCCCGTGGTGATGCCAGCTGCTCGCGCAAACATGGGACTTATTTGGCGGACAAAACGGGAGATGATGGCGCCACCAGCGCATAGAAAGCGCCTTTTCAGTCGCGGAAGGGAAACCCGGAGCATCCGATGCAGCAAGCAGGAACGGGCAGGAGAACAACTGCACAAAAGGGGACTTATGCGCAGTTGCCTTTCAGCCGTTGACCCCTCATTCTTTCACCAGCTTCTGCTGTAGTATTTCGCCGGTGGGTAGCTGCACCCGCACCAGGTACATGCCGCGCGGCCAGGTTTCGGTCGTCAGGCGCAGGTTACCGTCGGCGGCAACTTGGGCCTGGTGCGGCAGGGCGCGGCCCAGCGCATCGTGCAAGGTGAGGGCGCTGGCCGACAAGCTGGTTCCCGCGTGAATCGTGACGACGGTGGCCGTAGGGTTCGGAAATACTTCCAACCGCCGAATGGAAGTCTTGGCCGCGGCGGTGGCCAGGGCTACGCGGCTGAGACGGTAAGGACGCAGAAAGCGCCATACTTCATTGCTGGCGTTGATGTCGCGATTTGTGGTGCCCGCAGCAATGGCCAACGTAATGGCCGCGCCGGGCCAGGTGTGCCCGCCCCCGATGATGCGATAATGCTCGACCACGCCGCCGTTGGGGCCGCCGGTCCACACGCTGCGCTCGGCGGTACTGCCATCGGCGGTGTTGGTGTCGGGCACCGGGGCGATGGTGGGCACCGGGTTGCAGCCGTTGCGCTGTACCCAAGCGGCCAGCAGCGTGGGAATGGCCGCGAATTGTGAGGAAGCACTGCCGGTGTAAGGCACATAAATGTCGTCGGTGCCGTGGATTTCCAATACCGGCACGGGCCTGCCCGGAGGCCAAGTGCTCAAGCGGCCGGTCGTCATGGTGCCCGTAACGGAGGCAACGGCCGCAATGCGGTTGCTAAGCTGGCACGCCAGCTCGTAGCTCATAAACCCGCCATTGCTCATGCCCGTGCTGAAAATGCGGTCAGGGTCGAGCCGGTAGCGGGTGGCCATGGTGTCAAGCAAGGCTGACAGAAAGGCCACGTCGTCCACGCCCGTGCCGCGAGGGCCAAAGGTGTTCCAATTGCGGTTGTTTGCCGCGTCGAAAATCCCGTTGGGGTGCACGATGAGAAAATTGGCCGTGTCCGCGATAGGGCGGAAGTCGCCATACATCTCCTGCTCAATATTGTTGGAACCGTAGCCATGCAGATTGAACAGCAGCGGCACGGTTCGAGTAGTCGTATTGTAAATGGCCGGGACGTAAAGACGGTATTCCCGGACCAGCCCTCCGTGGCGGATGGTACCTACTATGGTGGTTTGAGCCCGCAGCTTAGCGGGCAGCAGCAACATGAAGGCAACCACAGCGGCCGCTAGTAATGCGGGTAAATATTGACGCATGGTAGACGATAATAATTAGGAAATACAGTTCTTGAAACAACCGCGACAAGCCAACACAATGACCCACCAAGTACGGAGTAGGTCATTGTGTTGGATTAGCGCCGTTCTGCGGTTGTAATCCTGAATGCGCCGCTTCATCGGCCTCGTCATTCTTCTTTGCTTCCTCGGCTCGCTTTTTGAAGTCCTCCAACTCGTCTTTGCTGTAGGCCAGCTTGGTAATGAGCACGTAGCAGACGGCCACAATAGCCGTACCTACGGCCGTGGCAACGAGCAACCCGCCAAACACCGTCCAGCCGATGTGCTTGCGGCTGATGGCACCGGCGCCCGAGGCGATAATGAGCGGCACCACCCCCAGAATGGCCGAGAGCGAGGTCATCACAATGGGCCGGAAACGCAGGCGCACGGCTTCCAAGGTGGCTTCAATGAGGTCGGTGCCGGCTTCGAGGCGCTCCTTGGCGTATTCCACAATGAGGATGGCGTTTTTGCCGGCCAAGCCTACCAGCGTTACCAGTCCGATTTGGGCGTAGACGTTGTTGGTGAGCTCGGGCACCAGCGAGAGCGTGACGATGGCGCCCAACGAGCCCACTGGCACCGACACCAGCACGGCAAAGGGCACGGTCCAGCTTTCGTAGAGCGCGGCCAGCACCAGAAACACGAACACCAGCGACAGCGCGAAAATGTAGAGGCTTTGCGAGCCGGCTTCTTGCTCCTCGCGGCTCAAGCCCGAAAACTCGTAGCCGTAGCCTGGCGGCAGGTTTTTGGTGGCAACTTCCTCCAGGGCGGTGATGGCGTCGCCGGTACTATAGCCTTCGCCCGGGTCGCCGTTGATGTCGGCGGAGCGGAAGAGGTTGTAATGCGAGATGAGTGGGGCCGTGGCCGTGCGCTCGTAGCTAGTAAGAGTGCTCAGGGGGACCATCTGGCCGCTTTGGTTGCGCACGTAGTACTGGGCCAGGTCGCTCATGTCGCCGCGGTAGCTGGTGTCGGCCTGGGCGAGCACCCGGAAAGTGCGGCCGTAGAGCGTGAAATCGTTCACGTAGGCCGAGCCGAGATAGGTTTGCAGCGCCTGGCCCACGTCGGAGATGTTTACGCCGAGTTGCTTGCACTTTTCCCGGTTGATTTCGAGGCGGTAAGCGGGCGTATTAGCAGTGAAAAAGGAGAAACCCTTGGCGATTTCGGGCCGCTGTTTCATGGCGCCCAAAAAGCTTTGCAGCGTGCGGTCGAAGTTCTGGATGTCGGTTTGGGCCTCGCGCTCCTGCAGGATGAATGAGAAGCCTGAAGTGTTGCCCAGGCCCGGAATAGCGGGCGGCGGAATCACGACTACGCGCGCCTCGCGGAAGCGGGCCAGACGCCGCTTCAAGGTGTCCACCAAAGCCGGAGCGGCCAGGGCTTCGTCGTCGCGCTCGTCCCAGGGCTTGAGCTGCACAAATAGCGTCCCGCTGTTTGATTTCGAGGAAAAGTTGATGGCGTTGAGCCCAGCCAGGCCGGAAAAGTGGTTGACGCCAGGCGTGCTCTGCACCTCTTTCATGATGTCCTTGAGCACGGCCACGGTGCGGTCGGTGCTGGAGGCTTCGGGCAAGGTGAAGGTGATGAGCAGGCGGCCTTCGTCCTCGGTGGGCACAAAGCCGGCCGGTTTGGCGCGGTAGAGCAGCACGGTGCCCACCACCACGGCGGCCACAATGCCAATCATCCAGCGCGGGTACTTCAGCCCGAACTTGACGCGGTTGGTGTACCACTCCGTCAGGCTGTCAAACTTCTTGTTGAACCACGCGAAGAAGCGAGCCATAAAGCCCTTTTTGCCTTTGGGCTTCTCAGCCGTTACTTCCTCCTTAGAGTGCTCGTCTTTTGTCGCGGTGACTTCCTCCTTAGTCTGCTGCTCGTGCGCAGCGTCCTTTTTTTCAGAATCCTTCTTCTCTGCGAGGTTCTTCTGTTTTTCCTCGGGCTGCTCTTCGGGTTTGCCAGCTGCTTCTGCATCGGTACCCTCTGAGGCGGGCTTCTTCTCGGCATCCTTGTTCTTGCGCAAAATCAAGGAGCACAGCGCGGGCGTGAACGTGAGGGCTGAGAACGTACTCAACACAACCGAGACGGCAATGGTAAGAGCAAATTGCTGGTAAAGCCGCCCGGTGATGCCGCCAATGAAGGCCACCGGCACAAACACCGCAATCAGGATAATGCTGGTGGTGACAACCGGCGTGGAGATGTCGCGCATGGCCTCAATAGTGGCCTCGGTGGCGCTCATGTCCTTCTCGTCCATGTTGCGCTGAGTGGCCTCCACAATCACAATGGCGTCGTCAATCACAATGCCGATGGCCAGCACCAAGCCAAAGAGTGTGAGCGTATTGATGGTGAAACCCAGCAGCGGAAACGCAATGAACGGCCCCACCACCGCCACCGGAATGGCCAGGGTGGGAATGAGCGTGGCCCGCCAGTTTTGCAGAAACAGAAACACCACCAGAATCACGAGTACCAGCGACTCTATCATGGTGGAAAACACCTCTTTCACCGACACCTTCACCACCGAAGCCGCCTCAAACGGCACCTGGTAATCCAAGTCGGCGGGGAACTGCTTCTTGAGGCGCTCCATCGTCTTAATGACGTTGTCGTAGGTTTCCAGGGCGTTGGAGCCGGGGGCCTGGTACACCAGCAGGTAGGCGGCGCGCTTGCCGTCCACGAAGCTTTGGTTGGCATAATTGTACTTGCCCAACTCCACGCGGGCCACGTCGCGCAGGTACACCAGCTTGCCGGTTTCGGGCACGGTGCGCACCACCACGTTGCCAAATTCCTCGGCCGTAATCAGCCGGCCGCGCACAAACACGGTGTATTCGAAGCTCTGGCCTTGCTGCTGCGGCGCGCCGCCCAGGGAGCCGGCCGCAATCTGAGCGTTTTGCTCGCGTAGGGCATCGGTCACGTCCTGGGCCGTGAGGCCGAGCTGGGCTAGCTTGTCGGGCTTGAGCCAGATGCGCATCGAGAAGTCGTCGGCCCGGGCGTTGATGTCTCCCACGCCCTTGGTGCGCAGCAAGGCGTCTTTGAGGTAAATGTTGGCGTAGTTGTCCAGAAACGTCACATCGTGGCTGCCTTTGGGCGCAAACAAGGCCACCAGCAGCAGGATGCTCGGGTTACGCTTGCGCACCGTCAGGCCCAGGCGCTGCACCTCTTCGGGCAAGCGGGGCAGGGCAATGCCCACGCGGTTTTGCACGTCGAGGGCGGCCACGTCGATGTCGGTGCCCACTTCAAAGTTCACCGTCATGCTCATCTGCCCGTTGTTGGCCGAGGAGCTGTTGAGGTAGCTCAGGCCGGGCACGCCGTTTACCTGCGTTTCCACGGGCGTGGTCACGGTTTGCTCCACGGTCTGGGCGTCGGCCCCCACGTAGTTGCCGGTCACCGACACGGTGGGCGGGGTGATGTCGGGGTACTGCGTAATGGGCAGGTTGAAGATGGCCAGCGCGCCCAGCAGCACTATTAGCACCGAGCACACAATGGCCGTCTTGGGCCGGCGAATGAAGGTTTCGGCAATCATACGCGGCGGGTAGAGGCGAGGAAAAGAGTGAGGCAGCGCGAATAAGAAACCTCATCCCCGGCCCTACCGGGCACGACCCCTCTCCCCAGGAGAGGGGCGCCTGACGAAGTGTAGCGCGGACATTTAGTCAGCGCGTGAACCGTAT
>NZ_DASVSI010000015.1:0-4330 GCF_036388155.1 Hymenobacter sp.
GACATCTCGCCTCGGAAAACCAAATACTACCACACGCGAGATGTCTCGGCTGCGCTCGACATGACGGGCTGCTTGATAGCAAATGAGGAACCAGACATTCTCTGCCAAGACGGTCAAATAACGATGGGTGCGACTTATTTCAGGCTCAAAATGTACTTCGACATTTCGCGGGCGTCGGCGTCGGAAATGTTCGGATGGGGCGTCATGGGCACGGCGCCCCAGTTGCCGGCGCCCCCCTTGATGATGCGGCCGGCCAGCATGGCAATGTTGGCTTCGCTGTCGGGGTATTTTTCGGCTACTGCCACGTAGGCTGGGCCAATCAACTTTTCGTTTTCCTTGTGGCAGCTCAGGCAGTCCGACCCCGCAATGAGCTTGGCGCCGGGGGCCAGCAGCCCGCCCGATTTCTCGGTGCCAATTTTGGTGACGCTCGTGTCGATTTGGGGCTGATGGGCCACGGCGGCGAGGTTGGTGCCCGTGGTGCTGTCGGCGCTCAGCTCGGCCGAAGAGGCTTCCTTCTCGCTGCGGGCTTGGTCGGGTCCGTCTTTTTTGTAGCCGCTATCGCAGGCGGCGAGAGTAACACAAAGGCCGAGGAACAGGGTGGTTTTTTTCATGGCTAGCAGGCGTTAAATACCGAGCAAGGTGTTGTTGAGAGTAGGGTTGGGAGGCGTGGCGGCAAAGTCGTCGAAAGCTTTTTCGGTGACCCGAATAATGTGGTCGCGGATGAAGGCGGCGCCTTCGCGGGCCCCGTCTTCCGAGTTTTTGATGGCGCATTCCCACTCCAGCACGGCCCAGCCGGGGAAGTCGTACTGGGCCATCTTGCTGAAAATGGCCTTGAAATCGACCTGCCCGTCGCCCAGCGAGCGGAAGCGGCCGGCCCGGTTCAGCCAGGGCTGGTAGCCGCCGTACACGCCCTGCCGTCCCGTGGGGTTAAACTCCGCGTCCTTGACGTGGAACATGCGGATGCGCTCGTGGTAAATGTCGATGTACTCCAGGTAGTCAAGGCATTGCAGCACGAAGTGCGAGGGGTCGTAGAGCAGGCAGGCCCGCGGGTGCTGCTTTACCTCGTCCAGAAACATCTCGTAAGTCGTTCCATCGTGTAGGTCCTCACCAGCGTGGATTTCGTAGCATAGGTCTACGCCGCATTCGTCAAAGGCGTTCAGAATGGGCGTCCAGCGTCGGCCCAGCTCGGCAAAGCCCGCTTCCACCAAGCCCGCTGGCCGCTGGGGCCAGGGGTACAGCGTGGGCCAGAGCAGCGCCCCGCTGAAGGTGACGTGCGCATTCAGTCCCAGGTTTTGGGAAGCCTTGGCGGCGTATTTCAGCTGCTGCACGGCCCATTTCTGCCGCTCGGCGGGGTTGTTCCGGTAGGCCTCCGGCGCAAAGCCGTCGAACAGTTGGTCGTACACCGGATTTACGGCCACCAATTGCCCCTGCAGGTGCGTCGACAGCTCGGTGATTTCTAGCCCCGCCGCGTTCACGATGCCCTTGATTTCGTCGGCGTAGGTTTTGCTTTCGGCGACCTTTTGCAGGTCGATGAAGCTGGGGTCGTTGGTGGGAATTTGCACGCCCTGGAAACCCAGGTTTTTGGCCCAGGCGCAAATGCCTTCCAAGGTGTTGAACGGCGCTTGGGCGCCCATGAATTGGGCCAGGAAAACGGCGGGTCCTTTGATGGTTTTCATAGGCGGATTAGACAGCGAAATCGGTCCATTTCTGGTCAGAGTGGCCCGAGGCAATGACGTTTTCGATGAAGGCCATGCCCCGAATGCCTTCTGCCAGGCTCGGGTAATCGAGGGCTTCGGGCGGGGCTTGCTGGCCCGTCATTTCGGCTTGCAAGGTCAGGGCGAAGTTGCGGTAGAGGTTGGCGAAGGCTTCGAGGTAGCCCTCGGGGTGGCCGGCGGGCGTGCGGGCATTGTGCTGCGCGAAGGAGCCCACGTAGCCCGTGCCCGTCCGGCGGATTTCGGCGGGCCGGTCGGGCCAGCGCACTAGCAGCGTGTTGGCGTCCACCTGCTGCCAGTCGAACCCGCCCCGGTCGCCGTAGGCCCGGATGCGGACGTTATTCTCCTCGCCGGCCGCCACCTGCGTGGCCACCAGCACGCCGCTGGCACCGCCCGAGAGCTTGAGCAACACGGCCCCGTCGTCATCGAGCCGCCGGCCCGGCACCACGGTATTAATGTCGGCGCACAGTCGTTCCACTTGCAGGCCGGTCACGTATTCCAGCAGGTTGAAGGCGTGCGTGCCGATGTCGCCCATGGCGCCGGCCACGCCGCTGCGGGCGGGGTCGGTGCGCCAGGCCGCCTGCTTGTTGTCGCTGCCTTCTTCAAAGGCACTCAGCCAGCCCTGCGGGTATTCCACATACACCTTGCGGATGGCCCCAAACGTGCCTGCAGCCACCAGTTGCCGCGCTTCTTTCACCATGGGGTAGCCGCTGTAGGTGTGCGTGAGGCACAGCTTTTTGCAGCTGCCGGCCGCCACTTGCTCCAGCTGCTTGGCTTCGGCTAGCGAGAAGGTCATGGGCTTGTCGAGGATGACGTGGAAGCCGCTTTCCAGGGCCTGACGGGCTGGCTCGAAGTGCAGGTGGTTGGGCGTGACGATGGCCACTACCTGCACCCGCTCGGCTTCGGGGCGCTGCTGCTCCTGCTCAAATAGCTCCTGGTAGGAAGCGTACACCCGGCCAGCGGGCAGGCCGAGCAGCTGGCCCGTAGCGCGCGACTTTTCAGCATCGCTGCTGAAGGCGCCCGCGGTGAGTTCGTACAAGCCGTCGAGGGCCGCTGCCATGCGGTGAATGGCGCCGATAAAGGCGCCCTGCCCGCCGCCAATCATGGCAAGTCGTAGTTTCATAGAGGTTGGTAAATGCAAAGGAAGTTCTGCCGGGGGGCCTCACCCCCTAACCCCCTCTCCCGCGGAGAGGGGGCACCGGTCATGCCGCACACGAAAATCGTCAGGCTCCCCTCTCCCTCGGAGAGGGGCAGGGGGTGAGGCCCCCGGCTGAGTTGTTATACTTCAATCCGAGCCTTGGTCTCGGCGAAAGCAAGCTCCTCGGTTTTAGCCGGGGCGTTCTGGTCTTTGAAAAGCAGCAGGAATACGGCCAGCACGGCGGCGGCAATGCCGGCCGGAATCAGCCAGATGGTTTGCCAGTCGTGCAGGTCGCCGGTGGTTTTGTGGGCGTCCACAATCTGGCCCGAGAGGAGGGAGCCTAGGAGCATGCCCACGCCGTAGGTGGCTAGCGTGATAAAGCCTTGGGCAGCGCTCTTTGACTGTTCGCCGGCGAGGTTGTCGGTATAAATCTGGCCGGTGACGAAGAAGAAGTCGTAGCAGATGCCGTGCATCACAATGCCCGCAATCAGCATCCAGTAGGCCGAATTGCCGTCGCCGTAGGCAAAAAATAGGTAGCGCACCACCCATGCCAGCATGCCGATGGCCAGCATTTTCTTCACCCCTAGCCGCACGAAAAACACCGGAATCAGCAGCATGAACAGCACCTCCGATACTTGGCCCAAGCTCTGCACGCCGGCGGCCGATTTCATGCCCACCTCGTTCAGGAAGGGGTTGGTGAAGCCGTAGTAGAACGACAGCGGCACGCAGATGGCGACCGATGCGATGAAGAAAATCAGGTAGGAGCGGTTCTTCAGCAGGCCAATGGCTCCCAGGCCCAGCAAGTCGCCGATGCTGCTTTTGCCTTCTTTCTTAACGGGCGGCGTGGGCGGCAGCGTGAAGCTGAACAAGCCCAGCAGCAGCGACGCACCGGCCGCCATGCGGAACGTGAGCACGAGGTTGCCGCCCTGCTCCCAATTCAGCCAGCCAATGGTGAGGCCGGCGATAATCCAGCCCAGCGTGCCCAGCACCCGAATGGTGGCAAACTCCTTCTGCGGGTTCTGCATCTGCCGGAAGGAAATGGAGTTCACCAACGCCAGCGTGGGCATGTACACAATCATGTAGCTGAGGATGTATGGGTAGAAGGCGCTGAAATCGGTGGCTTGCGACGCCAGCCACAGCAGGCCCGCGCCCAACAGGTGCAGCACGCCCAGAATCTTCTGGGCCGAGAAGAATCGGTCGGCAATCAGCCCGATGACGAAGGGCGCCACAATGGCCCCGATGGACTGCGTGAGGAAGGCCGCGCCCACCTGCGTGGCGGTGGTGTTCAGGCCCTTGAGCAGGTAGGTCCCCAACGTCACAAACCAGGCGCCCCAGATGAAGAACTCCAGGAACATCATCAGGGAAAGCTTAAAGCGAATAGCAGGAGTCATAAGCTGGGAATGGAAGGGCAGTGGAAAAGACAACTCAAAAAAGGACAGCACAAGGCCGTCATGTCGAGCGCAGCCGAGACATCTCGCTC
>NZ_DASVSI010000016.1:0-65142 GCF_036388155.1 Hymenobacter sp.
ATCGTTGAAAAAGAAATACTGCCCCACGCGAGATGCCTCGGCTGCGCTCGGCATGACCGTTCTTTGGTGCTTCATCCCAAACCCATCCAAAACACCCCATGGAAGAAACCCAACAAGTGACTCAATACAAGTGGGACGACATGCCCAAAGAGCAGCTTTCGGACCAATTGTCCCGCCGCCTCATCACCGGCGACAAGGTGATGCTGGCCCACGTGTACCTGAAAAAAGGCTGCATCGTGCCCCTGCACCAGCACGAAAACGAACAAATCACCTACATCCTGGAAGGTGCCCTGCGCTTCTGGATTGGGTCCGAAGACGCCGAGCCCATTGTGGTGGGCGTGGGCGAAGTGCTGCACATTCCGTCCAACGTGCCCCACAAGGCCGAGGCCATTGAAGACACGCTGGACGTGGACATTTTCAGCCCGCCGCGCCAGGACTGGTTGGACAAGTCGGACGACTACCTGCGCAAGAAGTAGCCCATGGACCTTGGACTAACCGGCAAAGTGGCGCTCGTGGCCGCCGCCAGCAAGGGCCTGGGCCGCGCCGTGGCCGAAGAACTGGCCGCCGAAGGCGCCTCGCTGGTGCTGTGCGCCCGCGGTGAAGAAGTCCTCAGGGCTACTTGCGCCGCCATCTCAGCAGCCACTGGCGTGCCCGTGCTGGGCATTGCAGCCGACGTAGCGAACCCGGCCGACGTGGCCCGCGTGGTGCAAGCCGCTACGGAGCGTTTCGGCCGCGTCGATATTCTGGTGACCAACGCCGGCGGCCCGCCCGCCGGAACCTTCGACACACTCGGTGCGGAGCAGTGGGACGCTGCTACCCGCCTGCTGCTGAGCAGCGTAGTGGAACTCACGCGAGCCGTGCTGCCAAGTATGAAGGAGCGCGGCTGGGGCCGCATCCTCAACGTGACCTCTATTTCGGTGAAGCAGCCGGTGGCCAACCTGATGCTGTCCAACAGCCTGCGCGCTGCCGTGACCGGCATGGCCCGTACCCTGGCCACGGAAGTAGCACCATTTGGCGTGACTGTGAACAACATCCTGCCGGGCTACACCCGCACCGAGCGGGTGGTGGGCCTGGCCGAAGCCACGGCGGCCAAGGAAGGCATTTCGGCCGACGCGGCCACGGCCCGCTGGGAAGCGGAAATCCCGATGCGGCGGCTGGGCGAGCCGCGGGAGTTTGCGGCGTTGGCGGCCTTCCTGTGCTCGGAGCGGGCCAGCTACATCACCGGCACGTCGGTGCCGGTGGACGGCGGTTGGATTCGGTCGCTGCTGTAGTAAGCAGAGCCACAGCACTTACGGAACGTCCTGCTCGTCTGGCAGTGACGACCTCAAAGCATTTCGCTCGGACAACCAATTAGTTGCTGCCGCGGTAGAGATGTTTGGACGTCGCCACTGCCGGATGAGCAGGACGTCCTGTTTTTAGCAATGCATACCCCCACAATTACGGTCGCGCCCGCCACCGACACCCGCACCCACCGCCAGAAGATGCTCACGTTTGCTGGGGTGTTGCTGGCCATGTTCCTGGGCTCGCTCGACCAAACCATCGTGTCGACGGCCCTGCCGCGCATCGTGGCCGACTTGCACGGGCTCGACCGGTTTACGTGGGTGGCAACGGCGTACTTGGTGGCCAGCACGGCGCTGGTGCCCATTTATGGCAAGTTGGCCGACATGTATTCGCGGCGCAAGATTGAAGTCACGGCCGTCATCATCTTCCTCATTGGCTCGATGCTGTGCGGGCTGGCCGGCGAGTTTGGCTCGCTGCCGCTGCTGGGTGATGGCATGAACCAGTTGGTTATTTTCCGGGCCATTCAGGGCTTTGGCGGGGCGGGGCTGTTTGCCATGGCCTTCATCATCATTGCCGACTTGTTTCCGCCTGCCGAGCGGGGGCGCTACCAAGGTTTCACCGGGGCCGTGTTTGGCACCTCGTCGGTGCTGGGGCCGTTTTTGGGCGGCTTTCTCACCGACCAAGGCTCCGGCTGGATTCCGGGGGTGGCGGGCTGGCGGCTGGTGTTCTACGTGAACCTGCCGCTCGGCGCGCTGGCCCTGTGGTTCATTCTGACGCAAATGCCGGCCTTGCGCCCGCGCACCAAGCCCAAGCCCTTCGACTACCTCTCGGCCTTGCTCCTGATGACGGGGCTGGTGCCGCTGGTCATGGCCCTGCAACTCAACAAGGCCGAATACGGCTGGACGTCGCCGGTCACGCTGGGGCTGTTCGGCGTGGCGGTGGCGTCGCTGATGGCGTTTGTGTTTCGCAGCCTGCGCCACGAAAACCCCATTCTGGATTTTGGCCTCTTCCGCAACGACGTGTTTCGCACGGCCAACGGGGCGCTGTTTCTGTTGGGCGGGGCGTTTCTGGGCATCATCATTTTCCAGCCCCTGTTCATGGTGAACGTGCTGGGCGAGTCGGCCACCCGGGCGGGCGTCAGCCTCATTCCGCTGTCCATGGGCGTGGTGATGGGCTCGCTGCTGGCCGGGCAAATGGTGTCGCGCTTCGGCCACTACAAGCGCTGGATGCTGGGCGGGCTGGTGGTGTTGCTGGGTGGTCTGTCGCTGCTGGCCACCATGCCCACCACCATTGGCTATTACCAGATACTGGGCTACTTGCTGCTGTGCGGCATCGGCCTGGGGCCCACCATGCCGCTCTACACCCTGGCCATTCAAAACGCCATCGAGCCGCGCCTGATGGGCCAAGCCACTTCAGCCTGTCAGTTTTTCCGGCAGATTGGCGGGGCCATTACGGCCTCGGTGCTGGGCACGGTGCTCACGCTCACGCTGGCGCAGAGCATTCCCGTGGGGGCCGCGCCGGCCGTGGTACCCGTGAAGCAAGCGGTGGTATCCGAAGGGCCAGCCTTGCCCGCTGCGGCGGCTACGGGGGCGGCCTCGCCGGTGGTGCGGGCGGCTTTCTCCAAAGCCATTTCGCGGGTGTACCTGGTAAATATTGTCCTGGTAGTTGGAGGTCTGCTGGTCACGCTTCTAGTGCCAGAGCTGCCCTTGCGGAAAAGCAATGCGGAAGCGCCGCCAGCGTCGGAATAAAGCGCCTCGGCACTTTGCCGAAGTATCAGTCAGCGCCCACCTGCTACCTTCGCCCTGTCGGTTCTCAATTTGATTTCCTTCAATCAGCGGACGGTTTTCGGCCGGGGCTTCGGCGCCGACGGAAATTAAAAGGGAATCGGGTGCAACTCCCGAACAGACGCGCTACTGTAAGTTTCCCGGCCTCACCGGTCGGAGCAGGTAGCCCCAACTAGGCCCATTGGTCCGCCGTGTGCGGACCGAGAAGGGCGGGGCTCACCCGAAACAAGTCAGGAGACCTGCCGGCCGCCGAGTGATGCTGCTCCCGCGCTACGGGGCTGGCATTGGGTGGGCCCGGCTGCCGCGTGCTGAACGTGGGCAAGTCGACGTGCATTCGGTGTGGGCTGAGTAAAAGCAGGGGCATGAAAGCAAAAAGTGGCCTTCCCCGCCTTCTTACCCCTTGCCATGCTTCTCGCCGACCGTATTGCCTGCGCCGAAACGCGCATTTTCAAAGCTGTATTCCCCAACACCACCAATCACTACGATACCCTGTTCGGCGGTACCACGCTCATGCTGATGGACGAGGTGGCCTTCATCGCCGCCACCCGCTTCTCGCGGCTGAAAATGGTGACTGTGTCCTCGGAACGGGTCGATTTCACGCATCCCATCCCCGGTGGCACGCTGGTGGAGCTGGTGGCCAACATCGAGCACGTGGGCCGCACCAGCCTCAAGGTGCGCGTGGAGCTTTTTGTGGAGCAGATGTACACCGACGAGCGCCGCCGGGCCGTCACGGGCCTGTTCACCTTCGTAGCCGTAGACGAGCACAAGCAGCCCGTCCGCATTCTTGCGGATTAGGGCTTAGTTGTTCGTTGTCAGTTGTTAGGCTCATTATCGAAACTAACAACTGACAACGAACAACTGACAACTAAAAACCTAATGCTTCCCCAGTCCCACCCAGCCGCGCTGCACGGCATAGTACACGCTCGTGCCTACCACCAGCCCCACCAGGTAGCCATACGGCAGCCCGGCGCAGAGCAGGCCCACCAGCAGCGCCACCAGCATATCAGTGCGGATGCCGCTGATGTCGCGCAGCAAAGCGGCCAGCGTGAGGGCTTCAAACAGCAGCAGCACGCCAAGAATGGGTAGCGGGAAAATCTGGACCACTTGCTGGAAACCCTGGCTGAAGAACAGGCCCAGGGTCAAAAACAAGCACCCGTACAGCACCACCGAGCCGCCCGTGCGGGCCCCAAACGCGTAATGCCCCACCATGCCGCCCGAGCCATGGCACACCGGAAAGCCTCCAAAAAATGGGCTCACCAAGTTCATCAGGGCATAGGTCAAGCTGATTTGGCGCACCGTGAGGCCGCGCTCGGGGAAGTAGTCGGCCGCAATCTGGCGGGTGGCCAGCACCGAGTTGCCCAACGACAGCGGAATCTGGGGCAGCGCCAGCAGCACCGCGCCGGTGAGTATGTCGGCCGTTTGAGGCAGGTGCCACGTGGGCAAATGCACGCTAATGGCCTTTTGGGCCGTGGCCAAGTCCAGCTTGAAAACCAGCGCGTAAGCCACGCCCAGCGCCACCACCAGCAAGGCCGCGGGCCAGCGCCGGTTGCCCAGTAGCACCACGATGATGCCAAACGCCGCCGCCGCCAGCGCGTAGCCGCCCACGCCATCGGCGGGCACGTACTGCTTCAGGGCCAGCGTGGCCAACTGCAAGGCCAGCCCAAACTGAATGCCGCGCACCACGGCCTTGGGCACCAGCCGGGCCAGCGCATCAATCAGCCCCGTTATCGACAGCAAAAACATGCTGACGCCAATGGCCAGCCCGCCGCCGAAAATGACCCGGCCCGGAATTTTCTGGGCAATGACCAGCGCCGCGAATGCCTTGAGCGGCTGCACGGGCATGGGCATGCGGTACCACAAGCCCGAAAACACCTGCATCAACCCGAACAAGATGAGCACCCCCGCGCTGTCGACGCCCGACGCCGCGATGACACCAATGAGCAGCGGCAAGTCCGTGCCCAAGTCCCCAAACGCGCCGGCCAGCTCGTTGCGGTCGAAGCGAATGGGCGGGCGGGCAGGAGCGGGGCGCGGTTCGGCCTGGGTTTGGGTTGGAATCATTGGGTTTTCAGCAAGCGCTAAGGCTAGTAAAGTCTGGTTAGCACTTGAATTTTACACTATTTGAAGTTGATAACTTCGCCGTCTAGGGGAAGCTGCACGTGCCGAACCGGCTGAGGGCCTGCAAGCAATTGAACCTTGGTTGCGCGGTCGAGAACGTCGCCGATGGCAGCCGAGCCGAGTCGATGGAATGCGTCAAACGTGAACGGCAGTCCCTCCGATTCCTCAAAAGTCGCCCTGGTGGCGAGTTGGAAATGCAAGTGCGGCGCGTTGCTATTACCGGACTGTCCGAGCCGGCCGAGTATGGCCCCGCGCCGCACCCGGTCGCCCACCTTCACTGTGAGGCTGCCGGGTTGCAAATGGGCGTAGGTGGCGAAGCAGTTTGGGGCAATTTCCAACACCACAAAATTGCCCATTAGCGTTCGATTCGTCAGGTCGGTAGGCGTCGGTAAGGAAGCCAAAGGCTTGTGGTTCGGTTCGCCGTCGCGCAGGTCGCGCACCACGCCATCGGCCACGGCCAGTACCTCGGCGCCGAAGCCAGCCCAGTCGCTTGTGGTCGATTTGTTGAGTTTGCTACGGGCAGTGCGCACCGCGTGCCCGCTGGCATCAAGCCCAAAAAAGTCGATTGCGTAGCGTTGGGGAATTGTGAGCTGGCCATTGGCGGCCACCAAGCTTCCCCAGTGGTGCAACAAGTGGTTGCCGGGCCCCGCCTGCACCAGCCACGTGCCCGAACGAAACGGCGCACCAAGGGCCAGCGGCGGAGCGGCTTCCACTGCGATGCGCCCGCCGTCAACCAGTTGCCGAACACCGCCTGCCGCCTCAAATTCTAGTTGGTGCCGCAGAACCTTGGGTGCAGGTGAACCCACTGGCACCTTTAGCCATAGAAACAATACCACTCGCTTACCTGCCTCGATGGGCACCCCCGTAGCGTCGGCGCTGTCCGCCGGGTGCGCAAGAAGCCCATTGACCTGAGCCGCCGTGTAGGTAGCAAGGGCTGCCGTCGCATCGTCAGCAAATACGGCCACGCGCCGTAAACGCAGCGTTCCGGTCGATTGGTAAAAGTTGCTGACGTGCATCTCATACGCGAGGTGGGACAGGTCGTCGCTGCTCGGCACCGCCCGTGGCGCTACCGGAATCCGCACTTCAACGGGCGCTTGGGCAAACTGAGCAAAGGCAGTACCACGGCTGAGCATCGCTGCTAGCAATACCATTTGGTATAGAAACCGGTGGCCGCAGATGTTGAATATCATTGGGTGAAGGCAGGAGGCGTGCGCTACTGCGGGGTTGATTTGTTGGCGGCTTCTTCGGCCACTTCGCCTAGGTATTCGCCGCTGGTCAGGTCTTTGCGGCGGCGCAGGCGCAGCGGCTTCAGGCGCTTGCCCAGGGCTTCCTCGGCCATTTGGTGGTCGAGGGCGCCCTCGTTGTGGGCCAGAAAGACGGTAGCCACGCCGTTGCCAATGAAGTTGGTGATGGAGCGGGCTTCTGACATAAATCGGTCGACGCCCAGCAGCAGCGCCAGCCCTTCCACCGGAATCACCTTCATGGCCGTGAGGGTACTGGCTAGCACTACAAAGCCGCTGCCCGCCACGCCCGCCGCGCCCTTGGAGGTCACCATCAGGATGCCCATCATCGTGAGGATTTGAGCGCCCGTTAAGTCGATGTTGAACACCTGGGCTAGAAACAGCGTGGCCAGCGAGAGGTAAATGGTGGTGCCGTCGAGGTTGAACGAGTAGCCCGTAGGCACCACCAGCCCCACCACCGGCTGCGCGCAACCCATGCGCTCGAGCTTTTCCATCAGGCCCGGCAGGCCGGCTTCCGAGGACGACGTGCCCAGCACAATCAGCAGCTCGGCTTTGATGTATTTGAGAAATGACCACATGCCGATGCGGCAATAGCGCAGGATGGCCCCCAGTATCACGAAAATGAATACGGCCATCGTCAGGTACACCGTCACCATGAGCTTGCCCAGCGGCAGCAAGGTGGCGATGCCGTATTTGCCAATGGTGAAAGCCATGCCGCCAAAGGCGCCGATGGGTGCAAAAAGCATGACTAGGTGCAAGCCCCGGAACACGTACCCCGACGCGACCTTGAGAAAATGAATGATGGGCTTGCGGCCGGCGTATTTGCTCAGGACTATGCCAAGAACGATGGCCACCAGCAGCACTTGCAGCGTGAGATTGTCGGCCAGAAAGTGGCCCCAGGAAAACTCCGTGGCCCGCTTCGTGAATTCGCCTACTTTCTCGGTATTGAGCTTGCCCGTACTCACGCCCGCGCCGGGCTTCACCACCGCAGCCACCGCCACCCCAATGAGCAGCGCCAGCGTGGTCACCACCTCGAAGTACAGCAGCGCTTTACCCCCAATGCGCCCCACCTTCTTCAAATCCCCCATTGTGCTGATGCCAAGCGTGATGGTCAGAAAGATGATGGGGTTGATGAACAGCTTCACCACGTCGATAAACCGTTTGCCCAAGGGCTCCATCTGCTGGGCAGTAGCAGGCTGAAAATGGCCCAACAGTGCCCCGGCCACAATGGCCAGCAGCACCCAAAGCGTGAGGTTACGAGTGAGCTTTTTGAGTTTCATGCGGTAGCGAATGGAGAAAAGAAGGACCGCAAGAACGTCATCCCAAAAACAACGTCATGCCGAGCGCAGCGAAGCATCTCGCCCGCCATCACCAATCCTTTCGTTGAACGATTGGTTTAGTTGACGCATGCAAGGTGCCTCGTTCTGCATGACGTTCTGGGTAGAACGCCGTATCTACTCCAAACCCGCCGCCCAATCCCACCCATGGACCCCACCATCCTCCTGCCCGCCGCCAGCTACGAATTCGCCAGCATCGAAAAGGTGAACGGCAGCGGCCCGCCCGTGCCCGCCTCCGACCAACTCGCCGCCGAAGAACCCCTGGAAATCCGGGTGGGCTACGAAATGGACGGCCAACGCCAGCACCGCACCTTGTCCGTTACCATGCGCACCCCCGGCCACGATGAGGAACTGGCCGCTGGCTTCCTGCTCACCGAAGGCCTCATTCGCGGCAAGGCCGACGTGCTGGGCATCATACCCTGCCCCGACGTGCAAAAAGCCGAAGAAGCCGGCAACGTGACCCGCGCCGAGCTGGCAGCCCACGTCCAGGTTGACTTTTCGGCAATGGAGCGCCATTTCTACACCAGTTCCAGCTGCGGCGTGTGTGGCAAAACCAGCATCGACGCCGTGCGCACCGCCTCCTGCCCGGTGCTGCCCACCGACGGCCCTTACCTGAGCTACAATGTGGTGCACCAGCTGCCCGAGCGCCTGCGCGCCGCCCAAGCCGGCTTCGAGCAAACGGGTGGACAGCATGCATCCGCCCTGTTCACGCCCGAAGGCGAGCTGCTGCTGCTGCGCGAAGACGTAGGCCGCCACAATGCCCTGGACAAAGTAGTGGGCGCCGCCCTGCTGGCCGACTGGCTGCCGCTACACCAGCACGTTTTATTGGTGAGCGGGCGGGCTAGTTTTGAGCTGGTGCAGAAGGCGGCGGCGGCGGGCATTGGGGTGCTGGCAGCCGTGGGCGCCCCCAGCAGCTTGGCCGTGCAGGCCGCCAACAGTTTCGGCATGACAGTGCTGGGCTTCGTCCGTAACGGGCGCTACAATGTGTACTGCCACGGCTGGCGGCTGCGCGGTTGAGCTTGCTGCTCAAACCGTTGCCGCATTGCTATAATTGAGTGCAACGACCAATTCGACTTTACGTTATTCTTTAAACGGCCCTTTAGTGGGCTTCCCGCTTATGAAGCTTCGCATCGAAGACGACACCCTACGCCTGCGCCTCTCCGGGGGCGAATTAGAGGAATTCGCTAGCACCGGCCGGGTGTCCTCCATCGTGCATTTCGGCACCAACCCCGACCAGCAGCTCACCTACGCGCTGGAGCGCGGCTCGGAGCGGGCCGAAACCTTGCCCCACGCCGAGCCGGTGCAAGTGCACTACGAGCCCGGCGCCATCACGGTGCTTGTGCCCTTTATGCTGGCCAAAGCCTGGGTGGAAACCGACCAGATTGGCTTCTCTCACGACATGCCGCTGCCGGAAAATCAACGCCTTAGCATTTTAGTTGAGAAAGACCTGGACTGCCGACACTAGCGGACAGGCTGGGCCGGCTCACGCCTAATCGTAATTTCCATTCTACCCGTAATCATGGAAAAATCTCCAGCCGAAGACCCCAGCCAAGCCGGCAAAATTGAGCAGCAGACGGCCGCCACCAACGTACCCAAAAGCGGCGAGCGCCCCGACCAAGGCAAAGCGCCCACCAACGACCATTGGGCCACCTCGCCCGCGCGCGAAACCCTGGACGACCGCCCCATGGAGGCGCCCGACACGCTGGGTGCCAAACACAAGCACGCCATCCTGGCCCAGCCGCCGGAGGAGTTCACGGGCCTGAAGCTCAGCAAGCCCGCCACTGTGGCGGCGGGCCTTACGGCTGTGCTCAAGTCTGGGTCGTTTGCCTTTAGCTACGATGGCCCGGTGCGTGGCACCCACGCCTTGCTCAAGATGAACCAGAAGGACGGGTTCGACTGCTCGAGCTGCGCCTGGCCCGACCCCGACGAGCACCGCTCGGTGGCCGAGTTCTGCGAGAATGGCGCCAAAGCCACCGCTTCCGACTCGCAGTCCGACCCCGTAGGCCCGGAGTTTTTCGCCCGGCACAGCCTCGTGGACTTGTCGCACATGACGGACCGCGACCTGAATAACGCCGGCCGGCTCACGCACCCCATGGTGCTGCGGCCGGGCGCCACGCACTACACGCCCATTTCGTGGCCCGAGGCTTTCCAATTGATAGGGGAGGAGCTAAACGCGCTGAAGTCGCCGGATGAGGCCATCTTCTATACCTCGGGCAAGGTGCCCAACGAACCGGCGTATTTGTACCAGCTTTTCGTGCGGCAGTTCGGCACCAACAACCTGCCAGATTGCTCCAACATGTGCCACGAGAGCAGCGGCGCGGCCCTGAGCAACACCACCGGCCTGGGCAAGGGCTCGGTGACCCTCAACGACATCTACGAGGCCGAGGTCATCCTCATCATCGGCCAAAACCCCGGCACCAACCACCCGCGCATGCTCACGGCTTTGCAGAAGGCTAAGAAAAACGGCGCCAAAATCATCAGCATCAATCCGTTGCTGGAGGCCGGTTTGCAGCATTTCAAGAACCCGCAGGACTTCATGAACCCCATCAAGGCGCTGGGGACATTGCTCGGCGACGGCACGCCCATTACCGACATTTACTTGCAGGTGCGCATCAACAGCGACCAATTGGTGATGCGCGGCTTCATGAAGTGCCTGCTCGAAGCCGAGCAGCTGAACCCCGGCCTGGTGCTCGACCACGACTTCATCCGCGACTACACCACGGGCTACCCCGAGCTGGTGGAAACCCTCAACAACACCAGTTGGGAGGACATTGAAGAAGCCAGCGGCATCAGCCGGGCCCAGATTCAGGAGGCCGCCGGGCTGGTGGCCCGCCACAAGAAAATTATCACCTGCTGGGCCATGGGCCTCACGCAGCAAAAAAACGGCGTGTACACGATTCAGGAAATCGTGAACATGCACTTCATGAAAGGGGCGGTGGGGATTCCCGGAGCGGGCCTGTGCCCGGTGCGGGGCCACTCCAACGTGCAGGGCGACCGCACGATGGGCATCTGGGAGCGGCCCACCGAGAATTTCCTGGATGCGCTGGAGCAGGAGTTCAATTTCAAGGCTCCGCGCGAGTACGGCTACGACACCGTGGAAGCTGTGAAGGCGCTGCACGACGGCAAGGTGAAGGCGTTTGTGGCGCTGGGCGGCAACATGCTCTCGGCCTGCTCCGACACCGAATTCGTGGCCGAAGGGATGCGCAAGCTGCGGCTCTCGGTGCACATCACGCCCAAGCTCAACCGCAGCCACCTAGTGAACGGCGAAATGGCGCTGCTGCTGCCCTGCTACGCCCGCACCGACATTGACATGCAGAAATTGGGGCAGCAATTCATGACCTGCGAAAACTCCATGGGCGTAGTCAGCATGAGCAAAGGCGTGCTCGAACCCCTGCCCAACAGCCAGATGCTGAGCGAAGTGACCATTGTGTGCGGCATGGCCATTGCCACCCTCGACGGCCGCAGTAGCGTGGACTGGGTGGGCTGCACCGAGAACTACGACCTCATCCGCGATTACGTGGAGCGCACCATTCCGGGCTTCGAGAAATTCAACGAAAAGGTGCGCCACCCCGGCGGCTTCTACCTGCCCAACGGCCCACGGGAGCGCAACTTCACCACCGACAACGGCAAGGCCAATTTCACCAGCACGCCGCTGGAAAAACACGTGCTCGAACCCGGCCAGCTGGTGCTGATGACCATCCGCAGCCACGACCAGTTCAACACCACTGTGTACGACTACAACGACCGTTACCGCGGCATCCACGGCGAGCGCCGCGTTATCTTCCTCAACCCCGAGGACATGGCCGAGCGCGGCATCAAGGAGAAAGGCCTGGTGAACATCACCAGCCACTTCCTGGGCCAGCAGCGCCACGCCGAGAAGTTCATTGCCATCCCCTACGAAATCCCGAAGGGCAACTGTGCCATGTATTTCCCCGAAGGCAACGTGCTGGTGCCCATCGGCAGCGTGGCCTACAAGAGCAACACGCCCACTTCCAAGTTTGTGATTGTGACCGTGGAAAGCGTGGAAGTGCCCATCGGCACCTCGACGCGCACTAGTGAGCGAGTCGTTGTACCGGCCTGATAGTCGGCTGTAAAGACGCGGCACTTTGGGCATGCCGACCTTTGGTTGGCATACCTACACCTTTACACACGAGCCCCGACGGGGCCAGCACACCGAAATAGGTGCTGGCCCCGTCGGGGCTCGTGTTGTTGGTGCCTGCTGTGATATCCGCGGGCGGACTGCGGCGCAGACCCGGCAGTGCTCAGCAACTTCCACGGCTACTTTCCGTCTGATAAGCAGGTCACTGTTCAGGCTGGGCGGCTTCCGGCAAATTCGCTACATTGCTGAAGCTACCCCACTGGCTTTCAAAACAACCGCTGTCCGCTGTGGTTGAAAAAGCAGAGCCGCTGCTATGTGGCGCTTCGTCCGGGCCTTGCATACCCTTTTGCCTCACTTTCCCACCCAACGTCATGGAAAAATCTCCCGCCTCCGACCCCAGCAAAGCTGGCAAGACGCACCAGCAAGGCGCTGAAGACAACGCCCCGAAGAGCGGCGAGCGCCCTGACCAAGGCGAGGCCCCAGCCCCCGACCATTACCGTTCCGACCCCAACCGTACCCACGTGCACGCCCACATTCCCGCCCCCGAAGTAGCCGGTGCCAAATACCTGAACCCCGTATTGGCGCAGCCCCCGGAAGCCCTCACTGGTATTAAGCTGGAGGCCCGCGAGAAGGTTGCGGCCGGCGTCACGGCCGTGGTCAAGTCCATGCAGTTCAGTTGGGCCGAGGGCGGCGTGGGGCGCGGCAGCAAGGCCCTGTTGGGGCTGAACCAGAAGGACGGGTTTGACTGTTCGAGCTGCGCGTGGCCCGACCCGGACGAGCACCGCTCGGTGGCCGAATTCTGCGAGAACGGCGCCAAAGCCACCGCTTCCGATGCCGACGACAAAGCCGCGGGCCCCGAGTTTTTTGCCAAGCACAGCCTGGCCGAACTCTCGCGCATGACCGACCGCGACCAGAACAACGCCGGCCGCCTCACGCATCCCATGGTGAAGCGCCCCGGCGACAACCACTACAAGCCTATTACCTGGCCCGACGCTTTCCAGGTCATTGCCGACAACCTGAACGCGCTGGATTCGCCCGACGAGGCCGTATTCTACACCTCGGGCAAAGTGCCCAACGAGCCAGCCTTCCTGTTCCAGCTTTTCGTGCGGCAATTTGGGACCAACAACCTGCCGGACTGCTCCAACATGTGCCACGAGAGCAGCGGCTCGGCGCTGAGCCCCACGTTGGGGCTGGGCAAAGGTTCGGTCACGCTCAACGACTTGCACGAGGCCGAAGTCATTCTCATCATCGGCCAGAACCCGGGCACGAACCACCCGCGCATGCTGTCGGCCCTGCAAAAGGCCAAGCGCAACGGGGCCAAAATCATCAGCGTGAACCCGTTGATTGAAGCTGGCCTCGTCGCCTTCAAAAACCCGCAGGACTTCATGAACCCGCTGCGGGCCCTAGGCGCGCTGCTCGGCGACGGCACGCAACTCACTGATGTGTTCCTGCAAGTGCGCGTCGATGGCGACATGGCCCTGCTCCGCGGCATCATGAAGCACCTCTTCGAAGCCGAGGACCTGAATCCCGGCAAAGTGGTCGACCATGCCTTCATCAAGGAGTTCACCACCGGCTTCGAGTCGTTTGAGCAAAACATTCGCAACACCAGCTGGGAGGACATTGAGTCGGAAAGCGGCGTTACGCGGGCGCAGTTGCTCGAAGCCGCCAACCTCATTGCCCACAAGCAGAAAATCATCACCTGCTGGGCCATGGGCGTCACGCAGCAGCGCCAGGGCGTGCAGACCATCCAGGAAATCGTGAACCTGCAGCTCATGAAGGGCGCCATCGGCAAGCCCGGCGCGGGCACCTGCCCGGTGCGGGGCCACTCCAACGTGCAGGGCGACCGCACCATGGGCATCTGGGAGCGGGTTCCAAAAAAATTCCTGGATTCGCTTCAGAAAGAGTTCGGCTTCACCCCGCCCACTAAGGACGGTTTCGACGTGGTGGAATCCATCAAGGCCATGCGTTTGGGCCATACCAAGGTCTACTGCGGCCTGGGCGGCAACCTGCTGGCCGCGGGCCCCGATACCGAGATGATTGCCGAGGCCATGCGTCGCCAGAAGCTGACCGTGTACGTGGGCACCAAGCTCAACCGCGGCCACTTGGTGACCGGCGAAACCAGTCTGTTGCTGCCCTGCTTTACGCACGTCGACATCGACATGCAGAAGTCGGGGCACCAGATGACTTCCTGCGAAAACTCGATGGGCGTGGTCAGCCAGAACAAGGGCATCCTGGTGCCGCTGGCCGGCGACCAGCTCAGCGAGGTAGCCATCATCAGCGGCATGGCCATCGCCACGCTCGGCGAAAAAACCAACATTGCCGACTGGGTGGCCATGACGGAGAACTACGACGTCATCCGCGACCACATTTCGCGCGTCATCCCCGGCTTCGAGGAATTCAACAAGAAGCTCCGCGAGCCCGGCGGCTTCTACCTGCCCAACGGCCCCCGGGAGCGCAAATTCACCACCGAGAACGGCAAGGCCAATTTCAGCACCACCACGCTGGAAAAGCACCACCTCGAGCCCGACCAGCTGGTGCTGATGACCGTGCGCAGCCACGACCAGTTCAACACCACCATCTACGAGTACAACGACCGGTACCGCGGCGTGCACAACGAGCGCCGCGTGCTGTTCATGAACCAAGCCGACATGGACGAGCGCGGCATCAAAGCCAAAGACCTCATCGACATCACGAGCCACTACAAAGGCGAAGAACGCCGCGTGGAGAAATTCGTGGCCGTGCCCTACGACATCCCCAAGGGCAACGTGTCGGCCTACTTCCCGGAGGCCAACCCGCTCGTTCCCATCGGCAGCGTGGCCAAAATCAGCAATACGCCCACCTCGAAATACGTGGTAGTAACCGTGGTGCCCACCGCCGTGAACAACGAAATACGTGTGAAAGAGCGGGAGAAAATGATGGCCGAGTAACACCCGTCATTGCGAGCGTAGCGAAGCAATCCGTCCTCTCTGTGCGAATAACCTTCTAATGTGACAAGCCCTACCGGGTACGACCCCGGCACGACACAGTGCTGGGGCTTTTTACGTGGACTAGGGCGTGTGGACAATGAGCAAAAGCGTCAAAAAAACAGTCATGCTGAGCTTGTCGAAGCATCCCTACCGTGCAAGCAATTCATTTACCATTGCAGTAGAGATGCTTCGGCTGCGCTCAGCATGGCGTTCTAATGGCTCACTGTCCACACAGCTTAACCTATTTTTTGCTGAGTAAATCATACTAAAAGCAGCTTGGGCCATTGAAGCCACGTCAATAAATTCGCATCAGTGGCCGACGCTTAAGCAGCTGATTATAACAGCCTGGCACCGGTCCGTCACACCCCAACTAACCGCATGCTTCATTCCATTGGTCGACTCCTGCTATTGTTGCTGTGGTTCGGCAGCTTACCGCCACTGCGGGCCCAGGAGCGACGCATCGTGGTGGGAACTGACCTGGGCGTAGAGTTGGTGAATGCGCTTGAGGTACAGATTTCGCCGGAGTTCCTCAAAGACTCGGCCACCGACCCGTACCTGTTTAGTACCACCCGGCTGATGCGTGTCAGCTACAACCACTTTGCGCCATTCCGGGAGCACGCAGCCGTGAAAAGAACCAAGGCGCTGACCGATAAAATCGGCACGGGCGTGTACCTACTGCCACTTTTCTACGAAGGATTTCCGCGGCCGCGCCGGCATTCGCCCGTCAGCCGGGAGTTGCTAGAGGCTCTGCATCCGAACGCCGACTCAGCTGCGCGCATGGCCGACGAGTACATGAGGCTAGCCGGACAATTTTACCAGGATGCACGGTTCGCTGACTTCCAACGCCGTTACCGGCGCGTGTACGACATGGCCATTGCGCAGGTGCAGCGCAACTTGCCACCATCCAACTTTATCCCAACCATGGAAGCGTATTATGGGGCACGCAAGGCGGCTTACCGCATCATTGTAAATCCGTTCTTCAAGTCCCAGTGGGGAATGGCCTGGCAGGTGGCGGGGCCAAAAGGCTTCACAGCGGTTCAAATCACCGCTCCTGCCGGCGAACAAACCCTGGCCCGTGGCCGAGTCGCCAACGCCGGTTTCGACGACGCGGAGTGGGTTCGTAATCTCTCGGTGCATGAGTTCGGGCACACGTTCGTGAATCCACTCACGGCCCTGCCGGCATTTGCGCCGGGCATTGCCGCGCAGCAGGCCTTGTACCGGCCCATCCCCGACCAGGCGCAGTATCGCGACTGGGGAACCTCGTTCAACGAACACTTGGTGCGGGCCGGCGAAGTCCGCATTGCGCTGGCCTTGGGCCGACCGGAAGTAAGCAGCAAGCTTCGCGCCGACTACGCGGCGTGGATGTACTTACCATTTTTCGAGGCGCAACTCCAGCGCTACGAAGCCAACCGGCAGCGCTATCCAACCTTAGAGTCTTTTCTACCGGAAATCATCGGCGCATTGCCCACTTTGGCAAAGTGAAGCGGGCCGCGCATTGCCGCGTTCTCCAAGGGCAGGTTGAGGTGGGATGTAAAAAAGAAGCCCGGCCTTGAATGAGGTCGGGCTAGTCGCAGGAAACAGCGTCAGTTAAACGAGAGCGTTCTGCTTCTCCAAGTCGAAGAGCTCGCCCAGCAGCTCTACCATTTGCCCGGCGTCGTCGCGCTTGCAGGCGGCTTTGAGTTGCAGCACGTGCTGCTTCAGAATCTTCTGCATCAGCGAGCGGGTGGCTTCGTCGAGGAGCTTGCTTTCGGCGGGCGTGGCGCGCTTCTGGTAGCGGTCCAACTCTTCCTGGCGTAGGGTTTCGAGGCTGGCCTTCATCTTCTGGATGAGCGGCGACACTAGCATTTCCTTGGCCCAGTCGTTCAGCCCCGAAAGGCTTTCGGCGATGATGGCCTGCACCTGGGGCACGGCGGCCAAGCGGGTTTGCAGCGCGGCCGAGGCCTTGCTCTGGATGGCGTCGATGTTGTAGACCAGCACGCCGGGCACCAGCTCCACGTCGGCGGAGATGCTGCGGGGCACGCTCAGGTCGATGAAAAACTTGAAGCTGAGCACATCGAGGTGCTCCACCAGCTCGCGGGTGAAGAAGGGGTCAGTGCGGTTGATGGACGAGATGATGACGTCGGCCTCCTTGAGCGCGGGCACCAGGTCTTCGAAATCCACGAGGCGCATGCCGCATTCTTCGGCCAAGGCCTCGGCCTTGCCGCGGGTGCGGTTGCAAATGGTGATGTCGCTGAAGGACTTACTGGCCGACAGGTGGCGGCATACATCGGCGCCAATCTCGCCGAGGCCCACCACCAGCACGCGCGGGTTGGCCACATCGGCCGTGAGTTCTTCTACCAATTCCAGGGCCGCGTAGCTCACCGAAGCGGCGCCGTCGCGGAAGCTGGTTTCGGTCTGCACGCGCTTGTTGGTGAAGAATACGGTGTGCAGCAGCCGGTGCAGGAAGGGGCCAGCGGCGTCGGCGTCGGCGGCCCACTGGTAGGCCGTTTTTACTTGGTTGCTTATTTGCAGGTCGCCCACCACCTGGGCGTCGAGGCCCATGGCCACTTCGAAGAGGTGCTGGGTGGCAGCGTCGGCATCAAGCAGCAGGTCGAAGTAGGGAAAGAACTGGCCGATGTCGGCGCGGTCCTTCAGGTCGCCCAGGGCGAGGATGATTTCGCGGCTGCGGTCGTCCTCGGCGGCGTAGTAGACTTCGGTGCGGTTGCAAGTACTGAGCACCAGCAGGTCAGACAGGCCCAACTCGTGGTGCAGGGTATTCAGGAAACGGCGACATGCAGCTTCGTCCAAAGAAAGGAGCTCGCGGATGGCCAGCGGGGCTTTCTTAAAGGAGAGGCTTACGGCCTTGAAAGGATGGGACATAGAGCAGAATCGGCACGAAACCGGGCTACAAAATTACGGCAGGAATCGGCAAGTATGAAACAACCGGAACAAGTCTCCGGTTCGGGTCGGCCCGCACATAAGTCCGAAACCGCCGTGCGGGCTGCTCGTACCTTTGCGCCATGCTCTCCCCAACCCCACCCGCTGCCAAATCTTCACTCGTGCCCGCCCCGCCCGCGGTTGCCTCCGACGGCGCCGGAATGGCTGCTGACGCGCCCGCTGCGGCTTCAACGGCGCCCCAAACCGTGCCGCCGGTGGCCGCCGCTCCGGGCGTCACCACCCCGCTGGCGTGGGTATTGCTAATTGTGCTGGCATCCATCTGGGGCACATCATTTATTTTGATGAAGAAAGGCCTGGTGGTGTTTTCGGCCTTGGAACTGGGCGCCGCCCGCGTGAGCGTGGCGGCGCTGCTGCTGCTGCCGTTTGCGCTAAAGCACGTGGGCAGCGTCGAGCGCAGCCGGTTTAAATGGCTGGGCCTGAGCGGAGTGGTAGGCACATTCATTCCTGCTTTCCTCTTTGCCTACGCCGAAACCAAGCTGGCCTCGGGCCTGGCGGGCGTGCTCAATGCCCTCACGGTGGTATTCACGCTGCTGATGGGGGCGTTGCTGTTTGGGCAGCGGCTCACGGGCCTGCGGGTGCTGGGCATCTCGCTGGGCCTGGTAGGCACCGTGGTAATGCTGCTGCTCGGCGGCAGCGGCGGCACCGACACGCCCACCGGCGAGGGCAACGCCTGGTACGGCATCTACATCCTCATCGCCACGCTGGGCTACGGCGTGAGCGTGAACGTCATCAAGCACAAGCTAGGCGGCCTGACGCCCATGGCCGTGACGGCCGTACTGCTCATGCTCATTGGCGGGCCCGCGCTGGCGTACTTGCTGGCAGGCACCGAGTTTTTGCACAAGCTGGCCACGGCGCCGGGGGCCTGGGCGGCGTTTGGCTACATTGCGCTGCTGGCTGCCATGAGCACGGCCGTGGCCATGGTTCTCTTCAACCGGCTCATTCAGCAGTCCACGGCCCTGTTTGCGTCTTCTAGCACCTACCTCATTCCCATTGTGGCCCTGGCCTGGGGCGCCCTCGACGGCGAGGCCTTCAACCTGTGGCACCTGCTGGGCATGGTCGTCATCCTGGCGGGCGTGCTCATCATTCACCGGGCCAAGTAGGGGCGGTGCCAGCGGCCCTTCGGCTGCCATGGGCTCGTTGGAACAGTGGCGGACCGGTTGGCGGAGCTCAGCGCGGGCGGGCTGCCGAGATTGTATGCCTATTCTTGAGAATTGCACTAAGCAGCGAGCGCCGCTTGGGTTGCCGCGTTATAAATACGCACTTGGGTTGCATCAACTACCGGTGTTTGCCGGAGCGAAAGCATGGCGGCAATGGGACGTGGTTGCGTTGGGTGGCAGTGCCGTTAGGGAGCTGGTTGAGCCAAGTGGTTGGTTATGAAAAGGCTATTGTGCTGCTTTTCTTTTTAGGGCTGATTGCGCCACGCAGCGGCGCTGTAGGGGCGAAAGCCCGCGCAATAAAAAATGAAGGGGAAATGTGACAAAAGTGCTTTCGGGCCGTATTAGCATGTCTGAGACGGCCTGAGAAGAGGAAACCATCCTTCCGAAATAAGCAGCAAGTCGACAATGGACCCCGAACAATTAACACTAAGCGAGCAGCGGTTCCGGTCGTTGTTTGAGAATAACCCCGACTTCGTTCTGTTCCAGGACCGGGCCGGCGTAATCCTCGATGCCAACCCTTCGGCGCTCGCGCTGCTGAACAATTCCAAAGAGGAAGTGGCGGGCCGCCCGTTCACTGATTTCCTGCCGGTTGAACTGCACGGGTTGTTTAATCGGAAGCTGGAAGAAGCCTTTCACGGGCACAAAGTGAAGTTCGACGCAGAAGTGCAGTTCCAGGGCCGCGCGCCCATTTCGCTGAGCGTAACCAAGGTACCCCTCATTGTGAGCAGCGCCGTGACGGGCGTGCACATGGTGGCCCGCGACGTGACCGAGCTGTTTGCTTCGCACCGCATCATTCAGGACCAGGCCAGCCGCCTCAACACCGTATTCGAGAGCATCACCGACGCTTTTTTTCTGCTCGACCACGACTTCCGCTTCACCTACGTCAACACCGAAGTGGAGCGCCTGCTGGGCGTGACGCGGGCGCAGGCCCTCAACCAGCCCTTCGACTACGTGGTGCGGCCCGACGACGACGGCGGCGTTTTTTACCGGCAGCTGCGCCGCGCCCTGGAAACGCGGCGGGCCGCGCACTTCGAGGCCTATTACCAGAAAACCAACCGCTGGCTCGAAGTGAAAGCGTTTCCCTCAGAAGACCAGCTGTCGGTGTATTTCGCCGACATCAGCGACAAGGTGCGCTCGCAGGAAGACATGTACCGCCAGCACAAAGACCTGCAGCAGTTCACCTACATCGTGTCGCACAACCTGCGCGCGCCGTTGGCCAACGCCCTTGGGCTGGTGGACCTGCTGGGCTCGATGCCGCGCGAGTCGGCGGATTATCCCCCCGTGCTCGACAACCTGCGCACCAGCGTGCAGCAGCTCGACACCGTGCTGCGCGACGTGAACACCATCCTGTCGGTGCGCGACCAGCAAGACGTGGCCGCCCCGGAGCTGGTGCCCCTGGCCGACGTGGTGCGCCAGGCCAGCCAAAACCTGCAGGAGCCCCTGCGCCAGCAAAGCGGCGAGTTGGTCATCAACATCGACGAAAGCCTGCACGTGCGGGCCACGCGGGCCTACCTCTACAGCATTTTCTTCAACCTGCTGTCCAACGCCATGAAGTACCGTTCCCAAAGCCGGCGCCTGCGGGTGGAAGTGTCGGCCACGGCCCGGCCCGAGGGCGGGGTGGACATTGTGGTGGCCGACAACGGCTCGGGGTTCGACCTGGAGCGGGCCGGCGCCGACGTGTTCCGGCTCTACAAGCGCTTTCATACCGGGCATCCCGGCCGGGGCGTGGGCCTCTATCTCGTGAAAACCCACGTAGAAGCCATGGGAGGTACGGTCGAAGTCGAAAGCACCGTCGACGTGGGCACCCGCTTCCTTATTCAGCTACCCTGATTCTTCCTTCCATTTATGGATACCCTGCTCATCGACGACGATGCCATCGGCATCTTTTTGACCGAACGCCTCCTCAAGCGCGAAGACTTTTCCGACGACATTGCCTCCTTCCCCAACGCCGAAACCGCCCTCGGATTTCTGCGCGACGTGCCGAACGCCGACCTGCCCCGCGTCATTTTCCTCGACCTGAACATGCCCGTCATGGACGGGTGGGAGTTTCTGGAGGCCCTGCGCCCACACGAGGCGCAGCTGCAGGGCCGCTGCCACATCTTCATCCTCACCTCGTCGTTGGCCCAGTCGGACACGGCCCGCGCGCAGGAGTTTCCGTTGGTGGTCGGGCTCATCCACAAGCCCATCGACAGCGCCCAAATCCAGGCCGTGCGGGCCCAGCTGCAGGAGCCCGCCGCGCCTAACCCGCCGGCGTAGGCGCTGGCGGCGTGGGTAGGTGAATGCGAAACGTGGTGCCCACGTTTTCTTGGCTCTCAAACCAAATGCTGCCCCCGTGCAGCTGCACCAGGGTTTTGATGAGGTGCATGCCCAAGCCCGTCGACTTCTCGCCGCGCAGGCCGGGGCGGCGGGCCTTGGTAAAGCGGTCGAAGAGCACGGGGTGCAGCCGGGCCGGAATGCCCACGCCGTCGTCGGCCACGGTCACGAGCACGTGGTCGGGGTGCTGCTCGACGCCCACGGCAATGTGGCCGTTCTCGCGGGTGAACTTGATGGCGTTCGACATCAGGTTGTTCACCACTTGCAGGAATTTGTTGTGGTCGATTTCGGCGTACACGTGGGGGTGCGTGCTGCTGAAAGTGAAGGTTTTGGCCACCAAGTGCTCGCCTTGCTGATAGGTTTCCACCATTTGCTGCAGGGCCTCGGCCAGGTCTTCGCGGGTACGCTTCAGCTCCACATTGGCCGAGTCCATGAACTCGCTGTCCACGAAGTCGCGGATGAGCTTCACGCTGTCGCGGCAGGTGTCCTGCATCACCTGTATCATGCGCTGCACCTGGGGGTCTTCCAGCACCTGGGTTTTTTCGCCGATGAACTCGGCCAGCTGCTGGAGCATGTTGAAGGGCCCGGCCAGGTCGTGCGACAGGATTTCCAGCGTCGTGTTCTTCTTCGACATGTACAGGTCGGCGTTGCGCAGGTATTCCTGCTCCACGGTCACGTCTTGCACGGCGCCGGACAGCAGTACCTGGCCGTCGCTGGCGCGCGACTGGTGGGCCTGCACGGCCAGCCAGCGCAGGGGCACGTCGGGGCTGGGCTGCACCCGCAGCAGCAAGTCGTCGTGCAGCTGCCCGGCCGCCAGCTGCGCAAAGCAGTCGCGGGCGTAGGCCTGGTCGTCGGGGGGCAGGTAGCTCAGCAGCTTGGGCAGGTCGGCGTCAATTTCATCGCGCCGGGCGCCGGGAAACAACCGCTCGTAGGCCTCGCTCAGGTACAGCATGCGGCTCTCCGACACGCTGTATACAAAAAAAGCTTGCCGACTCTCTTCTAGCAGATGCTGAAACAGTTCGGTGGGAGCGAGCATATGAGCGGTTGGCGCAGGCATGAAAAGGGGTGCAAGATGCCTCTTTTTAGCTAAATTTAAACTACTACAAACGGCAGCGAAACGCTTGGCGCAAAAAGTTCGCGCCGGCCGCACCCAACTGCGCAGTTGTAACCTGGGCTCTACCACTATGTTGGGCACGGCCCGTCAGCGGGTGAGCGCGGCCGGCCGAGTAGCGCCGGCCGATAAGGGCAAAGACGGGCCAAAACGCCGCACCGATGCAAGGAAACGGTGGCCAGGCGGCGAGAAAAAAAGCATTTCGCTAAGATTCTCATCCGGAAGGCGTTATCAACGCAACCTTGCTCCGGCGGGGGCGTCCTTGGACCAAACAATCATTCTTCACTTCCCGCTCTTATTCCCGGCAATTCATGAAGCACTAGGTACCCGCTGAAAACGCGCATTATCAAGTAAGAAGTTCTCCTGCGGCGAGCACCCGGCAGCAGAGTTGCGGCTCTGCCGGGCATTTCGCCAGGCTTTTCTCTCCTTTTTTCTGTTTTCAATTCCTATTGCCATGAAAAACCTGTTGTCCGTAGCCGCCCGTGGGGGCCGGCTCGCTTTCGTGCTGTTGGCTGGCGTGCTGCTTAGCCTGGGCGTGGCCACCCCCGGCCGGGCCCAAGATGCTCCCCGCTGGGCGGGCGTGGAAAAAGTGACCGACATGAGCTACCGCGTGTGGGCCTGCAACCCCACCGCCAAGCCCAGCTTTATTCGGCTGGTCGATAAAAAAGGCCTCATTTATTACGAGCAGTTCAGCTCCGCCGTCAACTTCGGCCGGCAGCTCAACGTGGGCGAGCTGCCCAATGGCGAGTACGCCCTCCTGGTGAAAGTGGGCAAGGAAACCCACCGCTTCGACCTCCGCGTGAAGAGCGAGTCGCGGCGCTGGGCCGAAGTGACCACCTCCCCTGCGCCGGCCGACCGCAGCCTGGCGACCCTGCAAACGGTCGCCACGCCCGACCCCGTTCACTAACGCCGCCCTTGCCGCCCCGGACGCGAAACGGCACCGCAACAAAGGGCCGCGTCCAGCCCTCGTCTTTAGTCTGTGTATCTCCCGACTATGCTATGGTAGGTAAAACAACGCGGGCCCCGGACGTTTCATCGTCCGGGGCCCGCGTTGCATATTGGCCCCAAAGGGCTGCCTCCCTACAACACGGCCTGGGCCGGCGCCGTTTGGCCCAGCTTGGAGTTCTGGTAGCCGTAGCCGAAGTACACGGCCAGGCCGATGAGCAGCCACACGAAGAACAGCGTCCAATTGCTGATGCCCAGCTCAGTCATCAAATACAGGTTGATGAGCAGGCCCAGGGTGGGCAGCAGCGACAGGTTTTTGCGGAACGACAGCACCGTCAAGGCGATGCAGAACAGGAAAAACACCAGCGTCGGAATCTGGTGGGCGAAGCCGCCCGTCACCTTGCCGGTTAGGGCGTCGGTTTGCAGCCAGCCGTGCTGCCCGCTGGCATCGAGCCAAAATTCCTGGTTGCTGGCCGTGTTGTAGCGCACAATCAGGAAGGCGCCGAGAGCCAGAATGAGGCCTACCAGCCACTTGCCGTTGATGTACGGCACCTTGAAACGAGCTTCCGATTTGCCGTAGGGGTCGATGATGAGGATGCCGCCGCACACCAGCGCAAACGCGAACAGCGTGCCGATGCTGGTGAGGTCGACCACCAAATCCATGTTGAGAATAAGCGCCGGCACCGCCACAAAAAAGCCCGTGACGATGGTGGCAAACGACGGCGTGTGGAAGCGCGGGTGAATCTTGGAAAACACCTTGGGCAGCAGCCCGTCGCGGCTCATGGTGAGCCAGATGCGCGGCTGGCCCAGCTGAAACACCAGCAGCACCGAGGCCATGGCAAACACGGCGCTCACGGCCACCAAGCCCGAAAGCTGCGGCAAACCCACTTCAGCAAACACAAACGAGAGCGGGTCGCCCACGCCGAGCTTGGTATACGGCACCATGCCCGTGAGCACCAGCGTGATGATGACGTAGAGCACCGTGCAAATGATGAGAGCATACATCATGGCCTTGGGCAAGTCGCGCTGCGGGTTTTTGCACTCCTCGGCCGTCGTGGAGATGGCGTCGAAGCCGATGTAGGCGAAGAACACCGCCGACACGCCCTTGAGCACGCCGGTTACGCCGTTGGGGGCGAAGGGCGTCCAGTTGCCTGGCTGCACGTAAAACGCGCCCACCGCAATGACGATGAACACCACAATCAGCTTGAGCAGCACCAGCAGGTTCGAAGCGTTTTTGCTCTCTTTGATGCCCACGTACACCAGCGCCGTGATGAGCACGGTGATGACGAAGGCCGGCAAGTCCACCACCAGGCGGAAGCCATCGAACAGCTCGGGTGCCTGGTTCCAAGCGGTATAGCCTTCTATTTGGGCGGGGCTGGCTTCGCTGAGCGGGCGGCCGGCCTGCATCAGGGCCATTACGGCTTCATGGCCGGCGTGGCCGGTTTGGGTGCCCATGGTCAGCCACAGCGGAATGTGCAGCCCGATGCCCTCCATGAGCCCGGTGAAGTAGTCGGACCAGGAAATGGCCACCACGATGTTGCCCACCGCGTATTCCATAATCAGCGCCCAGCCAATAATCCAGGCCGCCAGCTCACCAAACGAAGCGTAGGCATAAGTATAAGCCGAGCCGCTAACCGGAATGGTGGCCGCAAACTGCGCGTAGCACAAGGCCGAAAACGCGCAGGCAATGGCCGTGAACACAAACAGCAGCGACACCGCCGGGCCCCCATCCAGGCTGGCCTTGCCGATGGTGCTGAAAATGCCGGCCCCGATGATGGCCGCAATGCCCAGCGCGGTAAGGTCGCGCACGGTGAGGTGGCGGGCCAGGCCGCCGGGGGAGGGGCCTTCATGGTCGGCCGGAGGATTTTGAAGGATGGCCGCAATGGTCTTGCGGCGGAAAAGGGACTTTTGGGAACTCATGAAAGGTGGGCGGAGCGGGTTTGAAGGGCAAAAGATAAAGCATAATGGCGGGGGCGTGTGCAATTGGGCCAACCCGGGCATCGGTTAGGCAGGAACTTTTGCTTGCCCTTCGCTTATGCGCCCCACGGTTTCGCTTGCCATTTCATCGCCCTGCGCCGAAAGCTGGGACGCCATGACGCCCACCGCCACAGGGCGGCACTGCGCCGCCTGCCAGAAAACCGTGGTCGACTTCACCCTTAAAACCGACGCCGAAATTTTGGCCCACCTCACCCAGGCGGCTGGTGGCGTGTGCGGCCGCCTCTGGAGCGACCAGTTGCGGCGGCCCCTGCGGCCGGCCATGGCGCCGCCCGTAAGCGGCCGCTGGCGCACCTGGCTGGCGGCGGTCACGTCGGTGTGGGCCCTGCGCGAAGCCGCCGCTGCGCCCGCCCTGGGCCAGGCAGCGGCAGGGCTGCACGCGCCGCACCCCCGCAAAAAACCAAGCCGGCCGATACCGCGCGCTTCTCTGCCCGCGCTGCACGTGCGGGGCGTGGTGCTCGACGCGCTAAGCCGGGAGCCGGTGGCCGGGGTGGCGGTGTTCTTAAAGGGGCAGAACCGGACGAGTACCACCGATTCGGCCGGGCGCTTCAGCATGCGGCTGGCGGCCGGGAGGCTTTCGCCGGGTCGGCAGGCCGTTGTTCTTCACCGCTTCGGCTACCAATCCCAGACGGTTTTCGTGGCCCTAGCCGGCAAAGCAACGGCCCTGACCGTCGCGCTGAACCCCAACGGCGCTGCCGGCGGCGCCGAAATTGTAGCACAAGCTCCCGCCACGGAACGGCGCTTCATTACGAGCGGGGCGGTTTGCATCATGGAGGTCAAGGAACTCGTCGTGCCCGCTAAACCGCCCCGTGCCCTTGGCCGCTTCTGCCACTGGCTTACCCGACCTTTCCGCCGCTTCGCCCACTAATTAGCCCTTCATTCCAGTCCCATGCGTACACCTGTTCTCCAAATTCCGCAGCCATGCAACGAAAGCTGGGATGCCATGTCTCCTGTTTCTACCGGTCGTCATTGCGCCGCCTGCCACAAGACAGTCGTCGATTTCACTCACCAGACTGACGCCGAAATTCTGGCCTATTTGGCTAGGGCCTCGGGCACCCGCACCTGCGGGCGTTTCGCGGCGGGACAGCTGGAGCGGCCGTTGCAGCGCGCCGCCCCGGCTGCCCCAACGGCGAGCTGGCGCGCTTGGCTGGCCGCCGCAGTGGCCGTGTGGGGCGTGCGGGAAGGGGTCAGTGCATCGGTCCAAGCCCAAGCGCCAATCGAAATGCATGAACTGCGCAAAGCAGCCGCACCCGAACACATTCAAGCTTCACGAAAGCCCGACTACGAGGGCACTGCTCAGCCACTAATAATTCGCGGGACAGTGTTCGATTGGACTTCTCGTGAAGGATTGCCCGGCGCGACGGTGCTCATTAAAAATACTCGAGTTGGCCTCTCGACTGCGGCCGACGGAAGTTTCGAATTATCAGTACCAGCCGAGTACGCTACTTCCGGTACCGTGGTGTTGCAAATCAGCTTTGTTGGATTCGTGACGGCAGAACGGCAGGTAGCTTGCAGTGGTAAGTTGAGCCCACTGCAAATAACCTTGCAGGCCGACATGAAGGGAGAATTGTCAGGCGATGTCGTCATAGTAGGTGGGCGGCGCCCGTGGCCGTGGCACCCGCGCGCCTTTTACCAATGGAGCAAGTATTGGGTCACGCGGCCGTTTCAGCGGGCGTAGGCTGCCGCCATTTTTGAATATTCGGTTTCGTAAAATGGTTGTGCAGCCTGCGCTTTACACCATGAATTTTCCGCCATTACTTTAGAAGCATAGCTTACCAACCCAGCATTTCCATTCCTCGGCCCTGTTCCCAGCCTTGGGACTCGATGACGCCCACCGCGCAAGGGCGCCACTGTGCAGCCCTGCGCCACCGAAGTAATGGACTTTACGCGCATGACCGAGGCAGAGGGGCGACCATGCTAAAACGTGTAGTCCAAAGAAAGAAGCCCGTGGGGTAATGAACTGGGATTGGGGCCCATGTACCAATCGTTTTCATCGGTTTCGCCCAAAAATCCAGTTTGGGGTTGATAGATGTTTGCATCATAGGTAGGCTGGGGGCGGTGCTGAAACCGAACGCCTAGAAGCGCATTTACCAACAGCCGGCCCTGAGCTAGTTGACGAAGCAACGGCGTGCGGTAACCAAACCCAAAGCCTGCGCCACCACTCGTCGCCCGATAGTCAAAATTGTATGGCTGACGGGTTTTTGTGTCAGCCAGGTGAATTTCCTGAACGCAGTTGAGTACGCTTGCCTGCGCCTGAACATAAAACCCCGTTGGAAATTGTTGGCTTAGAAAGCGGCGGTAGAACCCCGTGATTTGCCACCCTTCGTTGACTCCAACATTTCCGTAGTAATAGCTTCCCAGCACTCCAAACGAGTTGCGAGCACCTGCCCGACGTTCGTACCCAAGCTGCGTTTTGTAAAAAAGCTCAGCGGGCGACAAAGAAAAAATGTGGGATGGAGACGTCGCCTTGGGCTCGGTGGTTTGTGCCAACATAACGTTCGGTAACAAAACCATTGCCAGCATGAAACCGGCAAGTCTTAGGCCACGAGCGTAGCACCGTTGAATGGTAGGACTCATGCAGCAAATGACGCTGTTATGCGAGCACGAGCGCAACTAAAAAGTAGATATAAAAGGACTTTACAGCGGCCTCAATAAAGACATCTTCTCAAACCTTTCCCCTCCTAAAAGCCTTGTGAGGGCGTATGAGATTCTTGCGCTTCACTCTGCTGCTGGCCCTTGCCTCGGCCTGCTCCATCCTTAAGCCCACTACCAAAAACGACGTTTTTCCCGGCCGGGCCCAGCTGCCGCAGGAGGAAGCGCCGCACGTGAAAAACTCCCTGGAGTGGTGGTACTTCACTGGCCACTTAAAGGACGTTGCAACCGGCGAAGCTTTCGGCGTGGAGTACGTTTTTTTCCACTTCAGCCCCGACGGCAAGCAGGACTACCAGATGGTGAACTTCGCCCTCACGGACCCGCAAACCCAGGACTTTAAGTACGACTACCAGATGGGCAAGCTGGCCGCGCCGCTCACCGCGGCCCTGCCCATCAACCTGACCGAGCAGAAAGGCCCCCAAACCTGGACCCTCACCGGCCAGGAGGGCCGCTACCAGCTCCAGGCCCGCATGGCGGCCCACACGGGCCAGGCCATCAAGCTCAGCACCACGCCCACCAAGCCCGTGCTGCTGCACGGCGGCACCGGCTACGAGAAATACGGCGACGTGGCGCAGGCCGGCTACTACAGCTACCCGCGCCTGGCGGCTACGGGCACCATCGAAGTGGGTGGCAAAACGCACCAGGTCACCGGCGATTTGTGGTACGACCGGCAGTGGAACTGCGGCAGCGTGAACAAGCGCAACGTGGCCTGGGACTGGCTGAGCCTGCAGCTCAACGAGCCCAACGAGGAGCTGATGCTCTACACCGTGCACGACACCAAAACCGGCAAGCACATCGGCGGCGGCTCGCACTACGGGGCCCAGGGCGAAAACCTCCACCTCGCCGAATCCGATTTCAAGCTAGAGCCCGTCACGTACTGGACCAGCCCCGTCTCCAAAAAGAAGTACCCGTCTACCTGGCACCTCACCGTGCCCAGCAAAGGCTACGACCTGACCGTGACGCCCCTAGTACCTAATCAGGAATTGAACTTACGGCTATTCAAAGTGCTGAAGTTGAGCTACTGGGAGGGCATGTGCCGCGTGACGGGCACCCACAACGGCAAGCCCGTAACGGGCAACGCCTACGTGGAAATCACCAATCGGTAGTCTTGTTCCATGACGTCGGCTGCCAATACAAGCGAACACAAGCGCCTGGCGGTGTGGGCGGCGGATTGTGCGGAACGGGTTTTGGGCCTTTTTGAACAAGCTTGCCCCCACGATGACCGTCCGCGTCGGGCAGTGGCCGCTGCCCGCGCTTGGGCGCAAAACGACCTCACCGTGTCGGAGGCCCGTCAGTTTGCTTTTGCGGCCCACGCCGCCGCCCGCGATGCGCAAGACCCGGCCGCGGTAGCAGCCGCGCGGGCGGCCGGTCACGCCGCCGCCACGGTCCATGTTGCCACCCATGCTCGTTACGCCGAAGCGTATGCGCGCAAGGCATCCGCTTCCCAATGAGCTGAAATGACGCTGCCCTTGCCCGGCAGACCTACTGGTTCAGCACTACCCGGAACGTGGTGCCGCGGCCCATCTCGCTCCACTTCACGAAGAGTTTGCCCTCGTGGTAGTTCTCGATGATGCGGCGGGCGAGGGCCAGGCCCAGGCCCCAGCCGCGTTTTTTGGTGGTGAAGCCGGGCATGAACACGCTTTCGAGCTTGTTTTTGGGAATGCCCTTGCCCGTGTCGGTGATGTCGACGGCTACTTGCCGGCCGGGGGCGCCGCGCCCGTACCACGTGCGGCGCGTGCGCACCCGGCGCAGGTGCAGCGTGATGGACCCGCGCCCGTCCATGGCGTCCACCGCGTTTTTGCAGATGTTTTCGATGACCCAGTCGAACAGCGGCACGTTGATGCGGGCGGGCGTGTCCATCGGCAGGTCGGATTCAATCTTGAACACCACCTTTTTTGACACCCGGCTCTGGAGGTATTCGATGGCGTTGCGGGTGGTCAGGTACAGGTTTTCGTCCTTCAGCACCGGCACCGACCCGATGTTGCTGAATCGCTCGGTGATGATTTCCAGCCGCCGAATGTCCTTGCCCAGCTCCTCCACAATGGGTTCGTCCTTGAACCGGTCGGAGTCGCGCAGGTAGTTTTGCCAGCCCACCAAGCTGCTCAGCGGCGTGCCCAGCTGGTGGGCGGTTTCCTTGGCCAAGCCCACCCACACGCGGTTTTGCTCGGCCCGGCGGGAAGAGCTAAACGCGAAGTAGGCAATCACGGCCAAGCAGCCAATCACCACCAGTTGCACCAGCGGGTAGGTGCGGAGTTGCTGCAGCAGCTGCGAGTCGCGGTAATAGATATAGTTCACCTGCCCGCCGCCAAACTTCACCACAATGGGCTGGTGCTGCTTCTTCATGAGCAGCAGTTCGCTTTGGAGCAGCGTCACGGAGTCTTCCGGCGACATGCGGGCCGGCATATTAATGTTTTTAGCGCTGGTGATGTCCGTTCCGTTTTCGCTGAGGATGACCGGAATGGTGGCGTTGGCGCTGACTATCTCATTGAAAACGAAGAGCGTATTTGAATCCGTCTCCGAGTTGATGATGAACTCCTGCGCCTTGGCGTACAGCTGAATCTGCTGCTGCTCCCGCTCCGACACCCGCTGCACCAACACGTTGGTATAGATGACGGTGGCCGCCCCAATGAGCAGCGCCAGCACCGAAATCAGAATTTTGAGGCGGGATTTCTGGTCGTAAATCGGAAGAATCATGTAGTAGCGCGAACTTTGTAGTTCGCGTATCCGAACGACAAACGTTAAAATTGCTTGTGACGGCTTGAGGACGCGAACTACAAAGTTCGCGCTATACAGCCTTAGCCCACCATCACGGCGTCGCTGGCGGCAATTTCGGCCAGGATTTCCAGCACCACTTCCGGCGTTTCGGCGTCCACCAGGCGGGTGCGCCAGGCTTTAGCGCCTTCCAGTCCGCGGAAGTAGTGCGCGTAGTGGCGGCGCATTTCGAAGATGCCCACTTTGGGGCCTTTCCACTCAATGCTTTTGTCGAAGTGCATCTGGCACATGGCCACGCGCTCTTCCAGCGTGGGCGGGGCCAGGAGCTCGCCGTTGGCCACGTAGTGCTTGATTTCGCGGAAAACCCACGGGTAGCCGATGCTGGCCCGGCCCACCATCACGCCGTCCACGCCGTAGCGGTTCTTGTACTCCAGCGCCTTCTCGGGCGAGGTAATGTCGCCGTTGCCGAAGATGGGAATCTTGATGCGCGGGTTGTCCTTGATTTTGGCGATGAGGCGCCAGTCGGCTTCGCCTTTGTAGAGCTGCACGCGGGTGCGGCCGTGCACCGTGAGGGCGGCAATGCCGATGTCCTGCAGGCGCTCGGCTACTTCCTCCACGTTTTTGGTGCCGTCGTCCCAGCCCAGGCGGGTTTTCACCGTCACGGGCAGGTGGGTGTTTTTGATGACGGCGGCCGTCATGGCCACCATTTTCGGAATGTCGCGCAGCAGGGCCGCGCCGGCGCCGCGGCAGGCCACCTGCTTCACCGGGCAGCCGTAGTTGATGTCAATCAGGTCGGGCCCGGCCTCGGTGCTGATGGCCGCGCACTCGCCCATGGTTTCCACGTCGGACCCAAACAGCTGAATGCCAATGGGCCGCTCGTAGTCGAACACGTCCAGCTTCTTGCGGCTCTTGGCCGCCGCCCGAATCAGCCCTTCCGAGGAAATAAATTCGGTGTACATCAAGTCGGCCCCGTTGGCCTTGCACACGGCGCGGAAGGGCGGGTCGCTCACGTCCTCCATAGGAGCAAGCAGGAGCGGGAAGTCGGGAAGGGTGATGTTGGGACCGATGTTGACCACAGATTGAACGGATTTTAGCGGATTAAAACGGATTATTGGTGGTTTTGCCCCAGCGCACAGCCTGGGGTAATAATTAAGAATAGGTGCGGATTCCTAAGGATTTAACGTCATTTGCAGAACCAAAACCGAATGAGGGAAGTGTGCGGAAACGAAGCGGAACCACCAATAATCCGTTTCAATCCGTTAAAATCCGTTCAATCTGTGGTCAAATTTACGCCCTTCCGCAACTTGCTTCCCGCTATGAAAGGTTTCCTGCCCCGCACCCTCCACCCGGGGCTTCAAGTTTTGCTGCTGTTGGCCTTCATGGTAGCGGGAGCCTGCGTGGGCTACGCCATCATATTTGCCTGGGCTCAGTTGGGGTTCGGGCTCTCGGTGCCGGGAATGCAACAGGCCATGACCTACCCGGCTACTCACCCCCAAGGCTGGGGCCTGCTGATGATGGCCCAGGGCGTGCTGCTGTTTTCAGCTTGCGCGGGCGGGGCGCTGGCGCTGGCCTCGGCGCTGGGCTATGGCTGGGCCGAGTACTTCAACCCGCGGCGGCTGGGGGCGGGCTGGTGGCTGCTGGCGGTCGGGGCGCTTATCATCGTCATTTTGCCGTTCATGTCCACCCTCATTGCTTGGAACGCGGAGGCCCATTTCCCCAGCTTTCTGCACGACTTTGAGGTATGGGCCCGCAGCAGCGAAGACCGGGCGCAGGGCCTGACCAAGTTCCTCACCAAGTTCGGGTCGGTGGGCCGTTTTCTCGTGGCCGTGCTGGTCATTGCCGTGGTGCCCGCCGTGGGCGAGGAGTTGGTGTTTCGCGGCGTGATTCAGAAAAACCTGGTGCGCTGGTTTTCGCCGCACGTGGGCGTGTGGCTGGGCGCGGCCATTTTTTCGGCCATTCACTTTCAGTTCTTTGGCTTTGTGCCGCGCTTTGTGCTGGGCCTGGTGCTGGGGTATTTGTACCTCTGGAGCGGCAATATCCTGGTGTCGATGGCCGCGCACTTTGTGCAAAACGCCTTTCAGCTGCTCATACTCTACCTCACGCAGCGCGGCCAGTTCGGCTGGGGCTTCGACCCCGACTCTAACGACGCCATGCCGTGGTGGCTGGCGTTGCCCTCGGCCCTGCTGTCGGCCGGCCTGCTCTACTTTCTGTACCGCCAGATGACCGCCTCGCCCACACCCACCCAAATGCTTACCCTGAGCAGCGACGGCGTGGCCACGCGCAGCCGAGAAGCATAATTGCCTCTTTGCGTTGAACCGCAACGTTGCCCGGCCGTAACCGTTCTGTCTCTGCGCAATTCCAACAACCTCAGCAACCAAAGGTCAGCGAAGCCAACAGTGAGCCACAAGGTTGCCTCTTCATAATTCCCCCAACTTGTCCAATTCTACGCCTCCGAACACTCCCGTTCTAACCGAGCAGCCCGAGGCCAAACCAGGCCCGAGCAACCTGCAGCAACGGGTTATTTACGCCTCCATCGGGGCGGCCATGCTGCTGGGCAGCGTGTGGTATAGCTCGTGGACATTCGGGCTATTCTTTGCAGCAGTGCAAGTGAAAATGCTGCTGGAATTCTACCGCATGATGCGGGCAGACGGGACAAAGCCGGCGAAGTGGATTGGGGTAGCGGCAGGAGTGATAGTTTTTGGATTGGTATATTCCATCACGCATGGCTTCCAGCAATCCCCCGACCTATTCGGCTATCGCCAAGGGGCGACAGTGTATCCTGCTTTAACGGGCGTGTCGGAAGAAACGCCGATGTCACTTTGGCTCGTGAGTGCAGGCGGGGCTGCCTATGGCTGGCTGGTATTTGGGGCCATGCTCTTCGTAGTGTTGGTGCTAAAGGAAATCGTTGGATGGCCGAACAACGGCCGTCCATTCGCTAATATCGGTGCGACGCTCGCAGGACTGTTCTACGTGAGCATGCCTATTAGCTTTTTCAACACGGTAGCCCTCGGCCCTACTGGTTACGATTACCGCCGCATTTTCGGCCTCCTCTTCCTCGTTTGGGCGTCTGACATCGGCGCGTACGCCGCTGGCAAAACCTTCGGCAAGCACAAGCTGGCCCCTAGCATTTCGCCCGGCAAAACCTGGGAAGGCTGGGCCGGTGGCTTTTTGTTGACGCTTGCCATGGGCTGGGGCCTGAGCTTGATGATGCCAGATGTGCCCCTGACGCACCGCCTGATAGCGGCCGGCGTAGTGGCCATCTTCGGCCCCATCGGCGACCTGGCCGAGTCCATGCTCAAGCGCAGCGTGGGCGTGAAGGATTCGGGCACTATGATGCCCGGCCACGGCGGGTTGCTGGACCGGTTCGACGCGTTTCTGTTGGTGCTGCCGGTGCTGGCGCTGCTGCAATTGCTGGCAGGGTAGGAGCAGGAGCGGCGGCACAGGTTGGGTCGCAAACGTTTGTGGAAAAGAGGCGCGTCATCTTGGCAAAAGCAATACCTTTGCGGCCCTCAACCGTACCCACACTCCCACCCAACCCTTTCTTTAACCAACCCCCATCCCGAATGGCAGCCCAAACCGTGTATAAAGAGCCCGCGCCCTTATTAGACCGCGAAAACCCGCTCGAATCCATGATGTCGCGTTTCAACATCGCGGCCGAAATCCTTGGCCTTGACGACGCGACCTACGACGTTCTGAAAGCCCCCGACAAGCAGGTTATCGTCAACATCCCCGTGACGATGGACGACGGCAAAATCCACGTCTTCGAAGGGTACCGCGTGATTCACAACACCATCCTGGGCCCCAGCAAAGGCGGCATTCGCTACGACAAAAACGTACACCTCGACGAGGTGAAGGCCTTGGCGGCCTGGATGACCTGGAAGTGCGCCGTGGTCGACATCCCCTACGGAGGTGCCAAAGGCGGCATCATCTGCGACCCCACCACCATGAGCGCCGGCGAAATTGAGCGCATGACCCGCGGCTACACGCTGGCCCTGAAAGACGTGTTCGGCCCCGACCGCGACATTCCGGCCCCCGACATGGGCACGGGCCCCCGCGAAATGGCGTGGCTGATGGACGAATTCTCCAAAACCAACGGCATGACTTCGCCCGCTGTCGTGACGGGCAAGCCCCTGGTAATGGGCGGCTCGCTGGGCCGCACCGAGGCCACCGGCCGCGGCGTGATGGTCTCGACCCTGGCCGCGCTGAAGAAGCTGGGCCTGGACCCCAACGAGGTGTCGGCGGCGGTGCAGGGCTTTGGCAACGTGGGCTCCTGGGCCGCGATTCTGCTGCACGCCCAGGGCGTAAAAATCAAAGGCGTTTCCGACATCTCGGGCGCTTACTGGAACGACAACGGCATCAACATCGACGACGCCATTGCCTATAAAAACGCCCACAACGGCCGCCTGGAAGGCTTTACCGGCGCCACGCCCATGGACCCCAACGAGCTGCTGACGTCCAACGTCGACGTCATCGTGCCCGCCGCCGTGGAGGACGTCATCACCGAACACAACGCCCACGACATCAAAGCCAAGTTGATTGTGGAAGGCGCCAACGGCCCCACGTCGGCCTCGGCCGACCCGATTATCAACGAGAAGGGCATCATGGTGGTGCCGGACATCCTGGCCAACTCGGGCGGCGTGACGGTTTCCTATTTCGAGTGGGTGCAGAACAAGCAGGGCTTCAAGTGGAGCTTGGATATGGTGACCGAGCGCGCCGACCGCATCATGTCCGACGCGTTTGAGAAAGTGTACCAAACCAGCCAGAAATACAAGATTCCGATGCGCATCGCGGCCTACGTCGTGGCCATCGACAAAGTCGCGCAGACCTACAAGTTCCGCGGCGGTTTCTAAGCTCAACCACGCAATCCACTAGCGCCTTATGGTGCGTTAATGAAATTGACGGCAGCCCCAAGCCAAAGTTTCGGGCTCCGGGAGAACATCCGGCCCACTTTGCCCGTTGCGGTAAAGTGGGCCGTTGTTTAAAAAAGGGCTTTAACTTGCGCCCTTGGCGGCCTGTTTCGCACATTCAGATGAAGATTCATAAAGAAGGAAGACGAATCCTGTTCGTTACGCTGCTAGTGTTGCTAGCGCTCAACTTGCTGGTATTTAATTTTAACAAGGGCAATGACTTGGTTAACCGGCTGTTTGCTGGGGCTACGGTCATCATCTTTCTGTTAATTCTGCAGTTCTTCCGGAGCCCATTCCGCCACCTTTTCACCCACGAAGACTTGCTGCTGGCGCCCGCCGACGGCAAGGTGGTGGTGATTGAAAACGTGCACGAGCCCGAGTATTTCGACGACGAGCGCAAGCAAATCAGCATTTTCATGTCGCCCATCAACGTGCACGTGACGCGCAACCCCATTTCGGGCCTCGTGAAATACTTTAAGTACCATCCCGGCAACTACCTGGTGGCCTGGCACCCCAAAAGCAGCACTCAAAACGAGCGCACCACCGTGGTGGTGGAAAGCGACGCGGGCCCCTTGGTGCTCTTCCGGCAGATTGCCGGCGCCATGGCCCGCCGCATTGTGTGGTACGTGAACGAAGGCGACGAAGTGAGCCAGGGCGAAGAGTTCGGCTTCATCAAATTCGGTTCGCGCGTGGACGTTTTCGTGCCCATCGACACAGAGGTAAAAGTGGAATTGGGCCAGAAAGTAAAAGGGGGCGAAACCGTTATTTGCCAGTTGAAGGTCTGAACCGCAGATTTTCGCCGATTTAACGGATAAGGATGGATTCGTTGCCAGATTTGCGTGTCCGGTTCGTGGAATGCGTTAGCTTCAAAGCGGTAAGCGCCTACTTCGAACAACTGCTTACTTCACAGTTGCTGCGTCGGTTCATTGAGTATGGAGAAAACACCTGTAAATCTTGATGCGTACCGTGAGCTAACTGGTAAAGTTATTGGGTGCGCAATGCAAGTGCATCGGGTGCTTGGTACAGGTTTTCAGGAAGTTATTTACCAGCGTGCGCTAGCTATTGAATTGGAGCAATGCGGCGTAGTGGCTCAGCGGGAACTTGAAATGCCTATTTATTATCGGCAAAAGGAAATAGGCTCCCGCCGCGTTGATTTCCTGGTTGAAGAAACGGTCTTGGTAGAATTAAAGGCACTGAGTGCTCTAAATGAAGCACACCACGCCCAAATCATCAATTATCTGGAGGCATACCGCCTACCCATTGGCTTGCTCATCAATTTTGGCGCTTCGTCGCTAGAGTTCAAGCGCTTCGTTAAAACGCGCCCAATTTATTAGGCCCACAAACACAAAAAAGAACAGACCCATTAGAATCCGTTCTTATCCGTTAAATCGGCGAAAATCTGCGGTTCAGACCAATACATGCGGCACGAATTCCGATAAATTGGTAATAAGCCCAGCCTCGCGCCGGAAGCCGATGGCGCAAGCCTCGCCAGCCCAGAACACGCCGGCCTGATAGCGGCGGCCCTGCGCATCGGTCGGTAGTTCGGCCCAGCGCTGGTACACCTGGGGCTGCTGTCCGAACTCGCCGGGGACTTCGGTCGCGGTGTGGCCGTTGGGCTCGATTTCGGCCACGTTCTGGCCTTCGCGGCCAAACAAGGGCTTGCGCACGTGGTGGCCCGTCAGGGGTTGAAAGCTGCTCTCGAGCAGCAGCGGATGGTGCGGAAAGGCTTCCCACAGTACCGGCAGCAGCGCCTTGCTTTGGAACAGCAGCGCGTAGGCCGGGTTGGCAATCACCACGTCGCGGGTGCGCAGCAGCTGGGTGAAGTCGGCGGTGAGCTCGGGTTCTTCTTCGGCCAGAATTTCCCAGGGTACCAGCTTGAAGAGGAAGTCAAACTTCTGCCACTGGCCGGGCACGGTTTCGGCCCACACGCCCCGGTCGGCGCCATCGAGCGATACTTTCATGTCGTCGACGGGACACGTGTAGATGTCGGCGAAGCCGGCGGCACCGGCGGCTTCGGCCAGTACGGCGCAGTTGGCCTCGTCCTCGGCGCTGGCGGGCAAATACACCAGCAGCAGCGTGGCCTGCCGGTCTTGGTTAAGCCCGCGCCAGTGCCGGAATTGGTCTTCCAGGCATTCAAACAGGCCATTGGCCTGTCGGTCGTCATCGGCCTGGCCGGCGGCTACCAGGCTGGCCCATTGTACCACGGCGGTTTCGGGCAAGCTGGTGGCGGTGTCGGCATTGAATTCCAACAGCTTGGCGCCATCTGGCGTCAGCGCCAGGTCGAAGCGGCCGTAGAGGTGCCAGTGGCGCTCATCATTCCAGGAGTGGCGCACGGCTTCCCACAGGTTGGTCGGGATGGCCAGCCGCTGCAAAAACTCGTCCGGAATGGGGTCCGGAATGGCTTGGACCAGCATGTCGTAGAGCGTGTCGGCGGCCTGGAGCAGCGCCTCGGCCTCGGCCTCGGTCAGCTGGACGGCTTCGCGGGCCACGTAGTTCTGGCAAGCGTCTTCAATGGCCCAGTCCCAGCCCAGAGCCTGTACCGCCGGCGACACGTCACCGGGCAGGGGAAGCAAGGAAATAGTCATTTAACAAGTAACATTCATCATTTAACAATTTCTCGATACTCAAGTCATTATCCAACTTAGGAGCCATACTATTCGGAGCTTGTAAAGGCCTTGCTAACGGCCGCATAATTTGACCTGCGGCGAACGGCACATCGGCTAGAAGGCTCTTCGCTGCGCTCAAAAGGGCACCTTTGAACATTTAAGCAGCTTCAAGCCGTGGTAGACGGAGTGAAGCAACTGTTAAATGTTAATCGATGAATGTTAACTGAATACCTAGCCCCCAAAGCCGCCTCCCCGGAAGCCGCCGCGGTTGCCAAAGCCGCTGCTACGGCCCGCCGGGGCGCTGCTGCGGACACTGGGCCGCGGCGCGGTGCGGGCCGTCGAGCGACTTTCCTGAATGCCTGCGTTAGCCGAGGCACCGCTGCCGCTGAAGCCCCGTCCGAAAAAGCCACGGCCCTGCTGGCGCTCGTTGGCCACGTTGGACCGCCAGCCCTGGTTGCGCTGCAGGACGCCGGGGTTGGAATAGAAGCCGGGGTTGGGCGTGAGGAAACGGCCCGCCATGTAGCCGATGCTGCTCCACATCAGCACGTTCATCAGGGTGCTGCTCTGGGCGTGGTTTTCGGGGTTTTGGCGGCTGTATTCCTGCATCTGGCGTTGCAGCGCCTGGCCTTGCAGGGTGTCGACTTTCCCATCAAAATGGTGCAGTACGGCGGCTACCTCCTCTTTGCCGGCGGGGCGCTCGGCCGTGATTTTCCACTCGTTGGGCTTCACCTCGGTCATTTCCGTGATGACGCCCTGGCTGTAGGTTTCGCCGCCCCAGCCGCCTTCGGCGCCGCTTTCCTGGGTGCGGTTTTCGGCGGTGTCGTTGGAAGAGCAAGCCGGCATGGCCAGGCCCAGGCTGCTGGCCGCAGCCATCAGCAGCACGTTGCGGCGCCAGTCGCCAAGGAGGTGAAAATGCTTTTTCATGGGAGGGACGGGGTGGGAAGTTGCTTTTTTTAAGGTACAGGCCGCTGCGCTAAAACCAGCGCGCCGCCAGCTGCATCAGCTGTTCAAGCGCGGCTTGGTCGTCGTGGTCGAAGTCGTTGAGCTGGTCGCTGTCGACGTCGAGCACCGCCAGCACTTGACCATCTTTCATAATGGGCACTACAATCTCCGATTTTGACTCTGAGCTGCAGGCAATGTGGCCCGGAAACGCTTCCACATCGGGCACCAGCAGGGTGGTGGCCTGCGCCCAACTGGCGCCGCACACGCCCTTGCCGTGCCGAATGCGCGTGCAGGCGATGGGCCCCTGGAAAGGCCCCAGCACCAGCTCATCGCCTTTCACTAGGTAAAAGCCAACCCAGAAAAACCCGAACGCCTGGCGCAGGGCCGCGGCCGTGTTGGCCAGGTTGGCGGTGAGGTCGGGTTCGCCGGTGGTGAGGGCTTCGATTTGGGGCAGCAGCTGCTCGTATTGTTCGGCTTTGGTGAGCGTGGTGTCGAGGGCAAGGGTTTCGGCCATGGGGTAGCGCGGCCTTTTAGTCCGCGAGTAGAGTTAAACAAAAATTTTGAAAAGGCAGTGCCTCCGCGGACTAAAAGTCCGCGCTACTTGTCGTTCACGTACCAGAACAACTCGTCGGGCCCCACGTTTGTGCGGGTGCGCAAGCCCGAGTGACCCAGGCGCGGGGCCGCAATGCCCTGGCCCAGCCGCATGGGCGAGCGAAACACCCGGATTTCGTCCCACAGCCCGGCGTGCAGCAACGCATTGAGCACCGTGGGGCCGCCCTCCACGAACACGGATTGAATCTGGCGTTGGTAGAGGTCGGCAAGGACTTGCGGGATGAGGTCGTCGGCTTCCGATAGCATCACGTGGTCAAGATTGGTCACGTGGCAAGGCTGCCGGTAGGTGTAGAGCAGGGTGGGCTGCGAGCCGTCGAGCAGGTGGTGGGTGGGCGGCAAACACAGGTTCTTGTCGATGACCAAGCGGGTGGGCTGCGGGCCGGGCCAGTCGCGCACGTTCAGGCGGGGGTTGTCGTGCAGGGCGGTGCGCGTGCCCACCAAAATGGCCTGTTCCTCGGCCCGCCACTGGTGGGTGAGCAAGCCCGCCTGGGGCGAGCTGATTTGCACCGATTGAAAGTAGCGCCCGGCCAGGAAGCCATCCGCCGTCTCGGCCCACTTGAGCACCAGGTAAGGCCGCTTCTTTTCGTGAAACGTGAAAAACCGGCGGTTCAGCCAACGCCCCTCGGGGGCCAGTAGGCCGGTTTCGACGTGCACGCCGGCTGCGCGCAGCTTTTCCAGGCCGCGGCCCGCTACCAGCGGAAAGGAGTCGTCGTTGCAGATGACGACTTCGGGCACGCCTTTTTCGATGAGCAAGTCGGCACAGGGCGGGGTTTTGCCGTGGTGAGCGCAGGGTTCCAGCGTCACGTACACGCGGCTCTGGCGGAGCAGGTCCTGGTCGGCCACGGCTGCCAGCGCGTTTACTTCGGCGTGGGGGCCGCCGTAGTGCCGGTGCCAGCCCTCGCCAATGATGCGGCCCTGGTGCGTTACCACGCAGCCAACCAGGGGGTTGGGCCGCGCGTAGCCGGTGCCTTGGTGCGCCAAATCCAGGGCGCGGCGCATGAAAGTGGCGTCATCGATTTTCATGGACGCGAAGGTAGGGGGCAGACCGTAGCTGCGCCGGCCAACTACCTTTGTCGCAATGACCGTCCGTGAATTTACTGCTACCCTGGCTTCGGCCCTGCATCCCACCTACCCCGAGCGCGAAGCCGAAGCCATTGCCACCCTGGTTGTAGAGCACTTGCTGGACATGGACGCCCTGCAACGCATGATGGACGCCCAGGAGCTGGTGCCCGACGAAGCCCAGGCCGCGCTGGTGCCGCTCCGCGAGCGTCTGCTGGCTCACGAGCCGGTGCAGTACGTACTGGGCACGGCCTACTTCGACAGCATGGACCTGGAAGTGACGCCAGCCACCCTCATTCCCCGCCCGGAGACGGAGGAGTTGGTCCGCGTCATCACCAACGAACAGGGAATGACTCCAGGCCGGCGCGTGCTGGACGTGGGCACCGGTACCGGCTGCCTGGCCCTGGCGCTGGCCCGGGCTCTGCCTAACGCCCGCGTGCTGGCCGTGGACATTTCCGCCGAAGCGCTGGCGGTGGCCCGCCGCAACGCCCGGCGCCACGCGCCCGCGGTGGAGTTTCAGCAAGTCGACATTTTACAGGACACGCCCGCGGGCCTCGAACCCGGCAGCCTGGACGTGCTGGTGAGCAACCCGCCCTACGTGCGCGAAAGCGAACGGCCCCTGATGCGCGACAACGTGCTGGCCTGGGAGCCGGCCACGGCCCTGTTTGTGCCCGACGAAGACCCGCTGGTTTTCTACCGGCGCCTGTGCGCGCTGGGCGCCGAGCTGCTGGCACCGGGCGGCGGCCTTTACCTGGAAATTAACGAAGCCCTGGGGCCGGAAACCGCGGAGCTACTCAAAAGCCACGGCTTTGACAACGTGCAAGTCCTGCCCGACATGTTTGGCAAGGCCCGCATGGTGCGCGGCACCCGCGCATAAGTCACGGATATAAGCCGGCAAGCGGCTTCCCAAAACGGCGTGCCGGACGAGCGCGACGGCTCCTGGTTACGCCCTATTTGCATGGGATTTAGGCAGTGCACGGCTGTGGTAATGAAAGGCCATTAGCGGCCGAGCTAAACGCCTTTCTTGATGCCTGTATAACCAAAATCAATGAACACGCCCTTTGGTTTTGCCGTTAATTGCGCAGCAAACGCAATTATTCTTTCCACTCTTTCAATCATTTTCACATGAGCCAAGAGCAAGAGCCAACGGGCAGCCACACGCCCGCCGATGGCACCGGCACTGCGGTGAACGGAACCGGTAGTTCGCACGACGGCCGCCTGGCCGCCGACGAGAACGCCCAGACCCTGACCACCCGCCAGGGCCACCCCGTCTACGACAATCAGAACTCGCGCACCGTGGGCAACCGCGGTCCTGTCACGCTGGAAAACTACCAGCTGCTCGAAAAAATCAGCCACTTCGACCGCGAGCGGATTCCCGAGCGCGTGGTGCACGCGCGCGGCGCTGGCGCCCACGGGGTGTTCGAAGCCTACGGCAAAGTGGGCGATGAGCCCATTGAGAAGTACACCCGCGCCAAGCTGTTTAACACGCCGGGCAAGCAGACGCCGGTATTTGTGCGCTTTTCGAGCGTGATTCACGGGGGCCACTCGCCCGAAACGCTGCGCGACCCGCGGGGCTTCGCGGTAAAGTTCTACACCGAGGATGGCAACTGGGACCTGGTGGGCAATAACTTGAAGGTGTTCTTCATCCGCGACGCCCTCAAGTTTCCGGACATGGTGCACTCGCTGAAGCCCGACCCGGTGACCAACCGCCAGGACGGCGGCCGCATCTTTGACTTCATGAGCAACACGCCGGAGTCGGTGCACATGCTCACGTTCCTGTTTTCGCCCTGGGGCATTCCGGCCAACTACCGCCAGATGCAGGGCTCCGGCGTGAACACTTACAAATGGGTGAACAAAGAAGGCGTGGGCGTGCTGGTGAAATACCACTGGGAGCCCTTGCAGGGCATCAAAAACCTGACTCAGCCCGAAGCCGAAGCCATTCAGGCCAAGAACTTCAACCACGCCACCGAGGACCTGTTCGAAGCCATTGAGGCCGGCAACTTCCCCCAGTGGGAGTTGCGCGTGCAGATAATGGAAGACGGCGAGCACCCCGAGTTGGACTTCGACCCGCTCGACGACACCAAGCTTTGGCCCGATGACCAATTCCCGCAGCTGCCCGTGGGCAAGATGACCCTGAACCGCAACCCCGAAAACTACTTCGCCGAGGTAGAGCAGGTGGCTTTCGGCACGGGTGTGCTGGTGGACGGCCTCGACTTCTCCGACGATAAGATGCTGCAAGGCCGCACGTTCTCGTACTCCGATACGCAGCGCTACCGGGTGGGCACCAACTACTTACAGCTGCCCATTAACGCGCCCAAAAAGCACGTGGCCACCAACCAGCGCGACGGCCAGATGACCTACCACGTGGACGCCGCCCCCAACCAGAACCCCCACGTGAACTACGAGCCCAGCTCGCTCAACGGCCTCACCGAAAGCCCCCGTGCCGGGGCCGAACACGAGCCGATGTACCAGGCCCGCCTCGTGCGTCAGAAAGTGGACCGCCACGGCGACGTCGACTTCAAACAAGCCGGCGAGCGCTGGAACCTGCACGAAGAGTGGGAAAAGGAAGACCTCATCAACAACCTGACCGACGCGCTGAGCGCTGCGATTCCGGAAGTGCAAAACCGCATGGTGGAGCTGTTCACGCGGTGCGACGCCGAGTACGGCCGCCGCTTGCGCGAAAGCCTCGAAAACGTGGCCAAGAACCCCAGCGCGGCCAGTAGCCGCTACATGGGCGGCCGCGCGCGCAATTCCAACGGCAAGGACGCCCAAGCCGTGCGCCAAGCCGAGGAGATGGCGCACGACGCCAAACCTTATTAGCCTGGCATGACCACCACGAAAAAGGGCGTCCCGCAACGGACGCCCTTTTTTGGGTCATACAGCCAGCGGAAAGGGCGCTGGAATTACGGAACCGGGCTCTTGGCAATTCGGGAGGAAAACCGGCGCCAATACAGGTAGGGACTCACTTTCAGGATGGTCAGAAAAACGGGCAACAGCTTGTCTTGCCGGCCATTGATTCGCAGCAGGTTGGTGGACTTAATGTAGCCGCGGTATTTTTGCAAAGTGGGTTCCAGTTGGTCATACGGCAGGTCCGACGCGCTGATGGTCAGGGTCAGGTTGCGTATCCAGGTGTAGGTGAACCGCAGCAGGCTGGCGCGTAGCTCGCCGCTCACGCGGACGTCTTTTGAAAAATTCTCCTCCATTTCCCGGAAGCAGTCGGGAATGGCCTCGTAGTTTGTGAGTTGTCCCAGCTGCGCGGTGATGGAGTTCGACCGCTTCAAATAGTTGTACAGCGCCTTGGGGTGGAAGTACAGCTTCCGGGCCTCCTTCCACAGCAGGGGCTGAATGATGCTGTCTTCGTAATACACGTTCTCGGTGAACTTGATGGTGTCGAACAACGACTTGCGGTAGAGGTTCTTCCAGACATATGCCTTCTCTTTAAAAGTCAAGATGGCTTTCACGGCGGTGGCGCTGTCCACCAAGCCAACCAGTGTGGACTTCATCGGTTTAGCCGGCTGAGTCTCATTCATGAAAATGCGTAGGGCGTTGCACACTACGATGTCGGCGTCGTGTTCCTGTTGCAGGGCGGCCATTTCTTCCAACATGGTGGGCTCCACCGTGTCGTCGCTGTCGATGAACAGCACCAACTCGCCATTGGCGGCGGCCAAGCCTGTGTTCCGAGCGGCCGACAAACCCCTGTTTCTGGTGTGCTTGATGATGGTGTAAACCGGAAAGTTGTGCTGCTCCAGCAGTGCCTGCGCCAATTCTGTGGAGTTATCCGGCGAGCAGTCGTCCACCAGTATCAATTCCATGCCCTTGTAGGTCTGCGCAATAATTGACCGAATACAGCTCTCGATGTGCTGTTCCACTTTGAAAACCGGCACAATTACGCTTATTCTCATAAGGAAGAAATGGCTATTCGCAGGAGCTAATAATTGTGAATAAGGCTGTTCAGCAGTATGAATTAACCTGGGTATTCCCGGATGTTAAAGTTATGCAGTATTTCAAATCTGTAAAAAATTAATACAAGTTGAATTAAGATAATTTATATTCATCAACGTTTTTTACTTGATTGAGTGAATACGGACGCGTTTCTATTTAGTAGTTGCTACTGCTAAAAATTGTGGCAGCACAAAAAAGCGCCGACCCAAATCGGGCCGGCGCCTCGCACTTACAGAAGCAAGCGTTTGCCCTACGTGCCTACAAATTGCTGGTGACGAAGTTGGTCATTTGGCGGTAGAGGTGCAGGCGCGTGTTGCCGCCCGAGATGCCGTGGTTGCGGTTGGGGTAGTACAGCGTCTGGTAATCCTTGTTGGCCTTGATGAGGGCGTCGACGAAGGCGATGGAGTTCTGGAAATGCACGTTGTCGTCGCCGGTGCCGTGCACGAGCAGGAACTTGCCCTTCAGGTTTTGGGCAAACTGCACGGGTGAGTTCTCGTCGTAACCCGCGGCGTTTTCCTGAGGCGTTTTGAGGTAGCGCTCGGTGTACACGCTGTCGTAGTAACGCCAGTTGGTGACCGGGGCCACGGCAATGCCCATCTTGAAAAGCTCAGCGTTTTTGGTCATGGCCAGCGAGGTCATATAGCCGCCGTAGCTCCAGCCCCAGATGCCGATGCGCGACTTGTCCACGTAGGGCAGGCCGCCGAGGTACTTGGCCCCTTCGGCCTGGTCGATGGTTTCCAGCTTGCCCAGGTTGGCGTAAGTGGCCTTGCGGAAGGCCGAGCCGCGGCCCGAAGTGCCCCGGTTTTCCACCGACACCACGATGTAGCCCTGTTGGGCCAGCATGTGGTGCCAGAGGTAGTTGGTGAGGGCGGTGCCGCCGCCGGCGTTGTCGAGCACGGTTTGCGTGCTGCCGCTCCCGAAGCTGGGCCCGCCGTACACGTGCATCAGCACTGGGTATTTCTTGTTGGGGTCGAAGTTGCTGGGCTTTATCATCCACGCATTCAGGTCCACGCCTTCCGACGTTTTGAAGGTGAAGAATTCAAACTTGCCCAGGTCGTATTTGGTCAGGGTTTCGCGCAGCTTGGCGTTGTCCTCCAGGGTTTTCACCAGCTTGCCGGTGGCGCCTTCGCGCAGGCTGGTCACGGTGGGCACGCCGGCCGAGGAGTGCACGTTGAGGAAGTACTTGGTGTCGGGGCTCATGTTCACTACGTCGGTGCCGCTGCCGGCGTCGCTGATGCGCTTTTTGCCCGAGCCTTTCAGGTTGATGCGGTACAGGTGGCGCTGCAGGGGCGAGCCCTCGGTGCTGGTGTAGTACACGAACCCGGTTTTGGGGTCGAAGCCGTTAATCTGGCTGATTTCCCAGTTGCCCTTCGTGAGCTGGCGCACCTGCTTGCCGTTCATGTCGTGCAGGTAGAGGTGCTGGTAGCCGTCTTTTTCGCTGGTGAACACGAACTGCTTGCCCCCGGCCAGGTAGTTCAAATCGTCGTTGATTTCTACGTAAGCCGGGTTCGTGTCGGTCAGCACCACCTTGGTTTTGCCGGTGCTGGCGTCAGCGTGCAGGATTTCGAGCTTGTTCTGCAGGCGGTTGAGGCGCTGGATGCTGAGGGTGTTGGGGGCCGTGGTCCACTGCACGCGCGGGATGTACTGGTCGGGCTCGGGGCCCACGTCCATCTTGGTGGTGCGGGCGCTGGCCACGTCGTAGGTGCTCACAAGCACCACCGAGTTTTTCTCGCCGGCCTTGGGGTATTTGAAGCGGTATTCCTTGGGGTAGAGGCCGCCCCACTGCTGCATGTCGTACTCGGGGACCTGGCTTTCGTCGAAGGTGTAGTAGGCCAGCTGCTTGCTATCCGGCGACCAGAAGAAGCCCTGCGCGAAGCCAAACTCCTCCTCGTACACCCAGTCGGCCGAGCCGTTGATGAGGTTGTTTTTGACGCCGTTGGTGGTCACGGCCGTTTCCTTCATCGTGGCCAGGTCCGTCACAAACACGTTGTTGTCGCGGGTGAAGGCCACGCGCTGGCCGTCGGGCGAGAACGTGGCATACCCTTGCTTGCCGGTGCTCAGCGCCGTCAGTTTCTTGGTGCCGCGGTCGAACACGTAGTAGCTCGACTGGGCGCTGCGCCGATAGATGGGCTCCGTGGCGGTGGTGAACAGGATTTTCTGCTCGTTGGCGTTGAAGGAGTAGCCGTCCACGTCCAGGGGCTTGTCGGCGCCGGCCACTTTCAGGTCGGCGGCTTCCACCAGCGTCTGCACGGCTTTGCCGGTGGTCACTTCGTGCTGCACCAAGCTGCCGTTTTCCAGCGCCGAGTAGTAGCGGCCGTCATTCATCCAGTTGAAGCCCGGCACGCTGGCCGAGCGGAAGGTGGGCTTGGCCCAAATGTCTTCCAACGTCAGCGGCAGCTTTTGCTGGGCCTGAGCGGTGGAGGAAGCAACCCCCGGCACCAAAGCCGGGCCATTGACGGCCAGAAGCGCGGCCAGCGCAAAAAAATGAAAACGCATGGAGTGAGTTAGCGTGAGCGAAATAAGGGAGGGAACCGAACGTTAAAGGTACTACCGGCTCGCAGCACCTGCGCACGCCGGCCCTCCCGCTACCTTTGTGCCATGCGTTTCCGCTTCCTGCTTCTCCTGCTGCCCGTGCTGCTGAGCTCCTGCGCCGACAACCCCGTGCCGGACGTGCGGGTTGACTTCATCGGCACCACCACCCTCACTTCCAGCGACCGGCTAGTGGCCGCCAACGATACCTTGGTGACGCGCGCGTTTGCTTCGGCCCGCGACAACCGAGTAGTCAAGCGAGTGCGCATCACGGTAGATTATGAGCCGGGCCTCACCCCCTTTATTTATCCGTTGCCTCTCACCGCTTTCACCCGCAGCGATGGCCCCGCCCCCCAAACCCTGGTGTACGTGGATTCTTTGCTGGCGCCCTTGGCAACTGACCGCAGCGGCAAGGAGAACTTGTTTGAAAACCGTTTTTCGGCACGTTCCACGTCGGGCATAGAGCAGTGGCGGTATACGTTTTCCGACGACGACACCCCGGCCAAAAGCACGACCCGCGGCTACCGCCTCACCGTGCGCAAATCCGACTCATTGGCGGTGTTCCACAGCTACGCCGCCGTCATCCGGCCCCTGCCCCGCACACCGGCACCCGAGGCCGTAGCCCGCGACCAGTCGCGCGTGTTCCTTAGCCTTCGCTACGGCTTGCTGCTGCCCAAGTACGCTCTGATTAACCAGGAAGCTTCGCTGCAAGCCAACCAACAGTTGGTGGATTTGATTTGCCAGGTAACGCCCGCGGGCACTGGCATCAGCCTAAACTCGCCCGGCGACGCAAACACCGTCGCGCTGTCGGGGCAGAGCTGGCCGCTCGGTAACCGCCGCCTCACGCAGCTGCGCCTCACCGCGCTCACGCCCACGCAGTTCAACCAGGCCCAGACCACCGCAAGTTTCACGGCGGCCTTCGCCGCCGGCTCGCCGGCCGTCCAGTCAACGGGCGCGCTAGCAGAGGAAAGGGTGTGGGCCTTTCAGGTTGAGGAAGGAAGCGATACCTACACGGGTCTCATCCTGGTGTCAGACATCGTCACGGGCACTGCGCCCGTGCTTCGCCTCAGCGTGAAAGTGCAGAAGTAAGTTCTTCGGCATGCGCCAACAAAAAAGCCGCTCCAATGAGGAGCGGCTTTTTCGTTGGCGCACCATTAGTGCAACGCGAATTAGAACGTGAAGCCGGCGGTTACGCTGGTCGTGAAGCGGCTGTTGGTCACGTCAATCACGGGTTCGGCGCCGCTGTTCAGCGTGTAGGGCCGGTACACGCGGTCGAAGGTGGTGTACACGCCCGCCACGTCCAGGAAGAAGTTGCTTTGGCGCAGACCCAAACCGGCGGTGTAGAAGTTCTGCGGGCCTTGGCTGTTGCCACCGTCTTTGAAGGCGTCGCCGTAGCGGGCAAAACCCAGGCGCGCCCGGAACACATCGAAGCGTCCCTCGGCCCCGAAGCGCAGGTTGACCGTGTTCTTGTACAGGGATTGAATGTTGGCGTTGGCGTCTTCCTCGGCGTTGGTGAGGCGAGCTTGGCTGTAGCCTACGTACTCCACATCGCCGGTCACGAAGCCGTATTTGCCCAGAGTCACGGCCACGCCGCCATTGGCCCGGAAAGGCGTGGTGAGCTCGTAGTCGAAGTCGTCCGTTGGAAAAGACGCCGTGGTTGCACCAATGGGCAAGTCTGCCGGCACGTTGTCGGTGCCTTGTCCGTCGAAGTTCGAGGTGAGGCTCTCGCTAAACGTGTCGGTGAGCCGCATGAACGTAGGCGTTTGAACCGAAGCACCCAGGCGCACGATGTCGGTGGCCCGATAAATAACCCCGATGCGCGCATTGAAGCCCGTGCCCGTGGTCTTCAGTTCGTCTCTGCTGGTGAGGCTGTTGAAGTAGGTGTTCGGGTCGGTGTCGGCCTCGGTCAGCGTGCGCGTCCGCGTGTAGTTGGAACTGACAATGCCAATGGCGCCGCCGATGTACAGCTTGTCGCGGTAGCTGGCCCCGTACCCAAAGTCAAACTGAGAAACCGACCCCGAACTCGTGGTCAATTCGCTTTGGTTGAGCACGCTGCCCTGCTGGCGCAGCACCACCGCCGAGTCGGCCCGGTTGCCCAAGCGGGCCCGCCGAATGTCGGCCAGGTAAGTGCCATAGGCAATGCCCAGGTCGGTGCGGTAGTCCTCGTTGTCGAATTGGTCGTCCAGGTCGTTGAAGGCGGCGGTGCCGCGGGCCGCATCGGCCGCCGGCCGCAGGCGCGACAGAAACGATGCGTTGTTGCCCACCGTACCTTGGTAGCGCGAGGCAATGTTGAAGTCGGCCGTGCGGGTGAAACCCAGCGCAAAGCTGCCGGCCCGCCAATTGGTGCTCTGGTCGTCATCAGGCCGGCGGTTGGTGAGCACCAGGCCGGCACTGGCTATGTGGAAACTGTTCTTGCTTTCGCTTTGGGCCGAGCTGCTGCCGCCAAGGATGCGCGCGTCGCCCGAGCCCAGGCCAATGCCCGGCGTGAAATGCAACTCCGACCGCTGAAACAGGCCCAGGCCGGCCGGGTTGCTGGTGAGGTTGCCAAAGTCGGCGCCGAGCGCCACGTTGGCCCCGCCAATGCCCTGGGTGCGGGCGGGCCCGCCAAACTGGAGGCGGGAATAGCGCAGCGCGTCGCTGGCACCTTGGGCAAAGGCGTGGCCGGCCGACCCTGCTGTGAGGGCCAGGCTAAGCCAGATTATCCGTGTTTTCATAGGGGGTGGAAGAAAAGGAGCCGGCCGTTGGGCCGGCTCGCTTGGGGAATGAGACTGCAGAAAAAATAAACCAATCAACGGGCCATATTAGTCGGCCCGGCCCCGGCCACCACGGCCGCCACCACCGCCACCGCCGCTATTGGAGGGAGCCGAGTACGAGGGCTGCGAGTAGGAAGGCTGGCTAGCACGCTGCGGCGCCTCATACGAGCGCTGCTGGGGCTGCTCATACGTCCGCTCGGGACGGGGCTGGTCGTAGCGCTGGCGGCGGGGCTGCTCGGCCGCTTGCTGGGGTGCCGCGCTGGGCTGCATGGTCGGGCTCTGGAAGAACCCGCCCCGGCGGCGCTGGCCTTCCTGGGGCTGAGCCTCTGGCTGGGCTTGCGGCTGCAACCGGTCGCGCTCGTTGGCAATCTCTGAGCGGCGGCGACCACCGCGGACGTCGTCGGTCAGCACCTGGCCCGCGTCAAGGGGCTGTGCCGTGGGTTGGGTCATGTCGCGGTACACCGGCTGGTCGGTGCGGGAAAGGCGGCGCGGGCGGTTGTAGCCGTTTTCGTCCCGTAGCTGAGTGGCTTCCACGGCCGGAGCGGCCGTCATGCCTTCGGCGCGGACGCGGCCTTCGGTGGGCATCGGAGCAGAGGGCTGCGGCGTGGGGTTGGACTGGGTCACGCGCTCTTCGCTGCGCATGCGGCCACCGGTTGGGCTGCCGCCGGTAACGGGCGTGTTGGGGCTGCTAACGCCGCTGCCGGCCGAATAACGGCCCTCAACTGCGCGGTCACGCCGCGGGCCCGAAGCCTGGCGATTGCCGCGACCGTTGTCATTACCGTTGCCATTGTAGCGGTTGCCGTAGCCATAGCTGTTGCCGTAGTAGCCACCCCGGCCGTAGTACCCGCCGTAGAAGGGGCTGGAGTAATAGAAGGGGTCGTAAAAGCCGCCACCGTAGCCATAGCCGTACAAGGGACGGCCAAAACCACCGTACCCGCCGTAGCCCCACGGCCGCCCAAAGCCCAGGCTGATGTTAATGCCCGAACCATAGCCCCAAGGGCTGTAGAAGGGGCTGTAGAAGGCTGAACTGCAGAAAGGGTCGTACACGCCGTAGGGCGAGAAGCCACAGCCGCCCAGGCCCCAAGCCCCGCCATAGGCGTAGTTCAGGCTGGTGTAGGGGCTATACGGGGTGTAGTAGGTTACGCCGGGATTCACGCCCTGCATGTAGGTGTAGGTGTTGTCGTAATACTGGTCGGAACCGTTGTTCTGCTGACGCTGGCGCGCCGTCGAGTTGTCGGTGTTGCCGTTGTAGTCGGGGTTGGCGGCCTCGTCGGTGCTGGCGGGCTCTTGTGCCGGCGCCGCGCTCACCACGGCAGTGGTGCGGTCTTTGGAAGAATAATAGACCCCGTCGTCTTCCGACGAGCTAAGGGCCGCCGTGCCCGCACAGCCACCCAGCGCAAGCAGGGCCAAAGCGGGCAGGAGAGCGGTGAGCAGGTTTTTCATGGCTGAAAAGGAGAAAAGTGAGACGACCTACGGTAAAGTAACAACGCAAACGGCGGCAGCTGAATAAAGGTGATAATTGTCAGGACTTTTTCATTAACTAAAACGAAAAAAGCGCCTCGCAACTCCTCTCCGAAAGCAACCAATGGCTCGTGCGCGGTCAATACCAGGTCCGAGCTTTAGTAACGTAATTTGACCCCGAAACGGTGCCACTTAATCAAGTCAAATCTTGTACCAGAGTTTGGAACTTTTTCAATTACTTCTAAGATGCCTCCAATGAGCAAAAAGTTGCCTACCCGCCAAGAAGATTATTCGCTTTGGTACAACGAGTTAGTGAAGCGCGCCGGCCTGGCCGAAAACTCCGCCGTGCGCGGCTGCATGGTCATTAAACCCTACGGCTATGCCATTTGGGAAAAAATGCAGCGCCAATTGGACGATATGTTCAAGCGCACCGGCCACGAAAACGCCTATTTCCCCATCTTCATCCCCAAAAGCCTGTTTGAGGCCGAGGAGAAAAACGCCGAAGGCTTCGCCAAAGAGTGCGCCGTGGTGACCCACTACCGCCTCCAAACCGACCCCGACCGGCCCGGCAAGCTGCGCGTGGACCCCAACGCCAAGCTGGAAGAAGAGCTGGTGGTGCGCCCTACGTCGGAAGCCATCATCTGGAGCACCTACAAAAACTGGATTCAGAGCTACCGCGACCTGCCGCTGCTCATCAACCAATGGGCCAACGTGGTGCGCTGGGAAATGCGCACGCGCCTGTTTCTGCGCACAGCTGAATTCTTGTGGCAAGAAGGCCACACCGCCCACGCCACCGCCGAAGAAGCCGTGGCTGAAACCCGCCAGATGCTGGACGTGTACGCCGAATTTGCCGAAGAGCACATGGCGCTGCCCGTGGTAAAAGGCGTGAAAACGCCCAACGAGCGGTTCGCCGGCGCCGAGGACACCTACTGCATCGAGGCGCTGATGCAGGACGGCAAGGCCCTGCAGGCCGGTACCAGCCACTTTCTGGGCCAGAACTTCGCCAAAGCCTTTGACGTGACGTTCGCCAACAAAGAAGGTGGCCTTGAGCACGTGTGGGGCACCAGCTGGGGCGTGAGCACCCGCCTGATGGGCGCCCTCGTGATGGCGCATTCCGACGACGAAGGCCTGGTGCTGCCGCCCAAGCTGGCGCCCATTCAGGTGGTCATCGTGCCCATTTATAAAACCGGCGAGCTGGACGCGCTGCTCGAGCGCATCCGGCCCATTCAGCAAGGGCTCATTGCCCGCGGCATCGCCGTGAAAGTGGACAGCCGCGATACCGAGCGCCCCGGCTTCAAGTTTGCCGAGTGGGAGATGAAGGGCGTGCCCGTGCGCCTGGCCATTGGCGCGCGCGACCTCGACGCCGGCACCGTGGAAGTGGCTCGCCGCGACACCAAAGAGAAGCTGAGCTTACCCCTGGCCGACATCGTGGCCAGCGTCGCCCAACTGCTGGACGACATTCAAGTCAATATCTACCAGCGGGCCAAGAAATTTCGTGACACCCGCACCACCCGCGTCGGCAGCTACGACGAGTTCAAGCGGATGCTGGACGAGGAGCCGGGTTTCCTGCTGGCCCACTACGACGGCACTTCCGAAACCGAAGAGCGCATCAAAGAAGAAACCAAAGCCACCGTGCGCTGCCTGGCCCTGGCCGAGCCCGACGAAGACGGCATCTGCATGGTGACGGGCAAGCCCAGCACCCGCCGCGCCTATTTCGCCCGGGCGTACTAGAACAGGCCCGTATTGCACGCAAGCGCCTAGGCGTTTGTTAGATTAGATGTAAGAACTGAGCCCATAGACCGTCATGCTGAGCTTGTCGAAGCATCTCTCCCGCGCAACTAACTGCCGGTCCGACGCCGTAGGCGTCCGACCGGTTGTCGCAACCCGAGACGGCCCGTTGATTTCGGCCGACCAACACCCGGTCGGACGCCTACGGCGTCGGACCGGCACGTAGCCAATACAGAAACGGCCATAGCGTTGCGGCAGAGAAGCTTCGGCCAGCTCAGCATGGCGTTTTTTCGGTTTATCAAATTCGCGCCTCTTTCCTAACAATTCACCCATTTTCTCCTCACCATGCCCTGGCTCACCATTGCGATGCTGTTGTTATTCGGCCTGCTGTTTGTTGCGGCTGAGGTTATTTTCATTCCGGGCACCACCATCGTGGGCGCGGTCGGCTTTGTGCTGCTGGTAATAGGCGTGTGGCTGGGCTACCGCGACTTGGGTACGCCCTTAGGTCATTACGCGCTAATTAGTGTGGTGCTGCTGGCCGGCCTGATTGTGTACGTCGGGCTGCGACCTAAAAACCTGGCGAAGGTGGCCCTGACCAGCGTGAACAACGCCACCGTGCGCGACGTGCGCCGGCCCGACGTGGCCCCCGGCACGGTGGGCCGCACGTTGTCGGCGTTGCGGCCTGCGGGCACGGTGCTGTTCGGCGAAGAGCGGCGCGAGGCGGTGACGCGGGGCGAGTTTGTGGCCTCGGGCAGCGAGGTGCGGGTGCTGGGCATCGAGCAGAACCGTATTGTGGTGGCAGCGGCGTAGCACGGCGCCCAAATCCGCCTTACCTTACGCCCATGGAGTTTCCCTTCTTTCCGTTGGCCATCGCAGCCGTGGTGCTGCTGGTGTTCTTGTACTTCTTTCCCATCAGCTTGTGGGTCACGGCCATTTTTTCGGGCGTGCGGGTCAGCTTGTTTCAGTTGGCATTTATGCGGGTGCGGAAAGTGCCGCCGTCGCTCATTGTCAACTCGATGATTACCTCCACCAAAGCGGGCTTGCAGTTGACGGCCAATGATTTGGAAACCCACTTTTTGGCTGGCGGCAACGTGCCCAGCGTCATCAAGGCCCTGATTTCGGCCGACAAAGCCAACATCCCGCTCACCTTCAAGCAGGCCACCGCCATCGACTTGGCCGGCCGCAACGTGTTTGAGGCCGTGACCACCAGCGTCAACCCCAAGGTCATCAACACGCCCAGCGTGGCCGCCGTGTCGCAGGACGGCATTCAGCTCATCGTCATTGCCCGCGTCACGGTGCGGGCCAACATTGCCCAGCTGGTGGGCGGCGCCGGCGAAGAAACCATTCTGGCGCGGGTAGGGGAGGGCATCGTGACGAGCATTGGCTCCTCCAAGTCGCACAAGGAAGTGCTGGAAAACCCCGACAAGATTTCCAAGCTGGTGCTATCCAAGGGCTTGGACGCGGGTACGGCTTTCGAGATTCTCTCCATTGATATTGCCGACGTGGACATTGGAGAAAACATCGGCGCCAAGCTCCAAATCGACCAGGCCGCCGCCGACCTACGCGTGGCCGAAGCCCGGGCCGAAGAGCGCCGCGCCATGGCCGTGGCCGTGGAGCAGGAAAACCGCGCCAAAACCCAGGAAGCCAAGTCCCGCGTGGTCGACGCCGAAGCCGAAATCCCGAAAGCCATTGCCGAAGCTTTCCGCAGCGGCAACCTCGGCGTGATGGACTACTACAAGATGCGCAACGTGCAGGCCGACACCGAAATGCGCGACTCCATTGCCAACCCTGGCGGCAGCGGCAGCATCAAGCCGGGCCGCGAAGAAGGGCGGCAGTCGTAGACAATACGTAGGAAAAGCGGGTTATTATCGAGGGCGCGCACTTCTGGTGCCCGCAGCAAGGCCCGCGCCGGCGGGTACAGCCTGTGCTCACTTATAATATTTTGGCATTTAGTCCTATAAATACAACTGTTGTTGGGTAAGCTGGTTGATTAGCAACCAAGTACCTTTCAAACCCAACACTTATGAAGAATTCCCTGTACGTTTTGCTTGCGAGCGGACTGCTTCTTAGCAGCTGCCAAAAAGAGTCCGTCGAACCCCAACTGGAAGCGGCGGCCACCCAAACGGCCGATGCCAAGTCAGCCAACCGCAATTTTAGCGCCCACCTCACCGGTGACCAAGAAGTGCCCGCCGTGGCAACCAACGCCACGGGCCAAGCCATTTATCAGCTCAGCAAAGACGGCCTGTCGATGTCCTACAAGCTGATTGTGGCCAACATTCAAACATCCGTGATTTTTGGCCACTTGCACGTGGGCGCCAGAGGCGCCAACGGCGGAGTGGTGGTTGACTTGGTAGGTGCTACCGGTCCTAGCCCACAAGGCGTAATTGCGGAAGGCACCATCACCCGTGCCCAACTCAAAGGAGCATTGGCCGGCCAGCCGTTGTCGGCCCTGGTGGCTGCCATGGAAGCGGGCAACGTCTACACCAACGTGCACTCCACTGCGAACCGAGGCGGAGAAATCCGCGGGCAGGTGCGCTAGCCCAGCCGCCGGAGCAGGCCGCTGCTTCGCGTCTCCCCGCCCAAAAAAGAAAGCCTGACCACACGGTCAGGCTTTCTTTTTTGTCATCCCCCAAGGCGTTTACTTCTTGGTGATGGTGAATTCCACGCGCCGGTTTTTGGCGCGGGTTTCTTCCTGGTCGTTGCTGGCAATGGGCTTGCTGCCGCCGAAGCCTTCGGTGGTAATGCGGCTGCCGTTGACGCCGCGGGAGCTGAGGTATTTCTTCACCTCGTTCACCCGGTCCTGGCTGAGCTTGAGGTTCAGGGCGGGGTCGCCCTGGTTGTCGGTGTGGCCCGAAATCTTGATTTCCAGGTTCGGATACTCCTTCATGATGCGGATGAGGCGCGCCAGTTCCGGATAGGAATTGGTGTTGAGGTAATACTTGCTCTGCTGGAAGAAGATGTTGTTGAGCTTCACCGTCTGGCCCACGTTGAAGGGCACCAGGAAGAGGTCCTCTTTCTGCTCCGAGTACTTGTCTTTGGCCGTCACGTCGAGGTTGGCGTTTTCGGCGATGTAGCCTTTGGCTTCGGCGCGCATGCCGTACTGCACGCCGCTGGGCAGCACAATGGTGTAGGAGCCGTCGATGGGGTCGGTTTCCGTCACGCCGATTTCCTCGCCCGTGAGCAGGTTTTCGTAGTGAATGATGGCCCGGATGGGCTTTTTGGTGTTCACGTCGAGCACCCGGCCGGTCACCAGCGTCACCACTTCGGGCTGGAAGGCAGGCGCCAGCGAAATACGGAAGATGTCCTTGGAGTTGTCGATGCCGTTGCGCGACGACACCAGGTAGGCGTCTTGGCCAGCGGCCGAAATGGTGTAGTAAGCGTCAAAATCGGGCGAGTTCACCACCGGGCCCAGGTTGCGGGGCGGGCTCCAGTTGGTCCAGGTGTCGTCGAGGCGCTTGGTGTAGAAAATGTCCGATTTGCCGTAGCCGCCGCGTCCTTCGCTGGCGAAATACAGGGTCTTTTCGTCGGCCGCCAAGAAGGGGGCAAAATCCGACTTCTCGGTGTTCACGTTTGGCCCCAGGCTCTTGGGCTTGGTCCAGTTGTTGGGCGCGTCGGGCACCGGGAAGCTCACAAACAGGTCCTGGCCGCCGCGTCCGTCGGGGCGCTCCACGGCCATCAGCAGGGCCTTGCCCGAAGTAGCCAGGAAGAAGTCGACGTGCTCTTTGTCGAGGTTGACAAAGTCTTTGATTTCCTGCTTCACCGGCGGCGTCCAGCCCATGCGGGTGCGCTTGGTGAGGCTGCAACCCAAGGGGTCGAGGGTGCCGTCGCGGTTGTAAATGTTGATGAGGATGGCGTTCTGGCCGTTGGCCGACACCGAGGCTAGGCCGTTGGGGTCTTCGGTGGTGTTCACGGGGCCGCCCAGGTTTTTGGCTTGGCTCCAGGTTTTGTTTTTGCCGCTCACCAGCGTGGAGTACCACACGTCCTGCGGGTCGCGGTTGCCGCCAATGTTGCCGGGGTGGCTCTGGCGGGCGAAGTACAGCGTGCGGCCGTCGGGCGAGATAACGGGGTGGGTGTCCACGTAGCGCGTGTTCACGTTGGGCCCCAAATTCACCAGCGACGAGTCGAACTGCGTGGAGGCCACGGCGTCGGGGCCCTTGGGCGCATCAAAAGCTTGCTTCACCATGGTCGAGGCCACGTCGGCGATGCCGATGGCGTCAATCTGGTTCACGCCTTCCACCTTGGCGGTGTTCATGTACACTTTCACGCCTAGCGTGCGGTAGTCGGCGGCCGGAAAGCGGATTTCCAGCGTGCGGAAGGGCTCGGGCAGCGGGCCAGGGTTGGGATTGGAATACACTTCGTGGCGTTCCCCCTTGGTGTCAACCAGCTCAACCTTTACAATCGAGCCGGGATTGAAGTTTTCCACAATGGTGACCTGCTGGGCCGCGATGGAACGCGCAAAGCGCACTTCGATGAATTCGTTGGTCCCTTCCTTGCGCGGAATCCAGGCGTCGTTGCTGATTTGGCCCAGCGGCAAGGCGTTGGGCGTGCTCAGCACTTGGCTGGGCGAGAAAGGGTCCTTGCCTTCGGATTTGTAAGAGGAAACGGCGACCAGACGCGCGGCCCACTGTACCCGTTGCGCCTGAACCGGCGCGGCCATTAGTAGCGAAAAAACCAGCGGCACGGCGGCCAACAGGCGTGTCATAACAGAAATATTCATAGGTAGGATAGTAGGAAAAAGCCGTGAAGGCAATGAGCCCAGCAAGTTAAGGTGTCAACGCCGGAACCCCACGGATATTCTTACCACTAACCTAAGCAAAAACTATTTTCTAAGCCACACCGGCCCATGTATTACCTTCCCGCAACGGTGCCGCAGAGAGGCAAATAGCGCACCCTTCAGGCTTGATGATTTGGTGTTTTTCGGAGTGGCGCACCAGCAGCGGGGCAGCTTGCCGCGCGGCTCTTTGGCGCGCCGCGCCGGCAGCAATCATCGGCCTGATGTTGCTGCTGGGGCCGACAAAAGCGGGGGCCCAGGTGCTGATTGGGGCCACACCGTTTGGGCCGGTTTTTAGCGGATTGCGGTCGGCGGCGGCCGACACGTCGCTGCTGCTCGTGGCCCGGGCCCGGCGGGTGGGCGTGAGCACCTTCGTGCAAACCAGCGGCGCCCGCGGTTACCTGCGCCTGGGGCCGCGGCAGCAGCTGCGCTACCGGGTGGGCACCGACATGATTTACGACTCGCGGGGCACGCCGCCGTTTGTGCGCGAGGACTACGGGGCCGACGTCGCCCACGTCTTCACGCTGGATGCAGCCAACCACTGGCAGCTTGGCCAGCAACTCCACTACGACCAGAGCCGGGCCAACGCCACCCGCACCGGCCTGTGGCTGGGCCGCCTGGGCTACCAGCGCCGCCTACGGCCCGGCAACGCGGCCGACTCGCTGTCGCAAATGCGCCTGACGGTGCTGGGCGGCCTGGCCACCGACCGCCGCAACGGGCGCGACGACGCCGGCTTCGCCTACGGCTTCGATGCGGCGGCGCTCTACTTTGCCAACGGCCCGGCGGTGGCCCCGTGGGCCGTGCGGGTACTGGGCACGCGCGCGGCGCTGGGGCCCCGCACCATGCAACGGCTCCTGGCCGAAGCGGCGGGCGAACAGGCTTTTCTGCCCAGCTCGCCGCTCACGGTGCAGGGCCGGGTGGGCTACCGCACCAATCGCGCCGAAGACTACTTACTGGGGTCGGTGCAGCGCATTCAGTCCGATACGGTGCTGGCGCAGGCGGGCGCGTCCTACCGCATCAACTCGTTTGCAACGCTGCGGTCCGACAACAGCGTGCTGCTGCCCACGCGCGCCTTCCGCTACCGCCGCCAATCCGAAACGGCCGACACCCTGCAGGACGTGGGCTACCGCCAGCGCGAAGTGGATACCCGCCAGGAGCTGCGCTTCGCCCGCCCCAAGCTTCAAACCACGCTCAGCTTCAACTACCGCGAGCGGACCCGGGCCTACTACCTCGACAATTCGCGTAACCTGAACGCGGCGCGGCTGGCCACCGCGCTGGCCCGTGAGCAAGCCAAAGACATTACCGAGCAAACCACGCTGTGGCAAGGCGGCCTCACGTGGGTGCCCACCCCGCGCCACGCGCTGGCCTTGGTCGGCTCGGCGCAGCTGCTGCGGGTCGACGCCCCCAGCAAAGACAACCAGCAAACCCGCGACGAAGCCCAGCACCTGGCGCGGCTCACCTGGACGGGCCGCTGGGCCGGCGCCTTCCGCACCACGCTGGGCGTGGCCGGCGAGTACCGCCAAACGGTGTTCATTCGGGCCGGCCTGAGCGCCGAGAACTACACCGACCACCTGCTGCACTGGGAGCCGGGCTTCACCTGGGCGCCGGGCAAACTCAGCGTCCGGTCAACTTACCATTTGTGGGTGAGCTACCAGGTGCGCGACCTCGCCACCGAGCAGGGCCGCAACCGCACCAGCCGGGTGCTGGAGCAAACCCAAAACATCAGCTACCAGCTGCGGCCGCACTTGCTGCTGCTGGCCGACTACGTGCGCCGCGAAAACCGGGTGGGCCAGCTCAATTGGTCGCAATTCCGCGAAAGTCCGCTCGACACCAGCGTCACGCACGATTTTTCGGCTGGCGCGAGGCAAAGCTGGGTGGGGCCCCGCGGCAGCACCAGCCTGCGCCTGGGCTACCGCTTGCTGGAGCAGCGCAACTACGGCCGGGCAGCGCTGCTGCTGGATGCCCCCACGGGGCCGCCTACCGCCCTTATCTACCTGCGCAACATCACCCGCCAGCAAGGCCCCGAAATGGCCGTGGAGCGCCACACCACCAACTTCAACCTCACGGCCAGCGTGTGGCTGCAGTGGCTGCGCACTTATTCGACCTACACCATGGGCACAGGCCCCTTCGCCGGCAGCAGCTATTCGGCCCTCGACCTGGACCGCCAAACCCGCCGGCTATTGCCCTACTTCGAGCTCACGGCCGAGTGGCGCGTAGGCCGGCGATAAAAAGTATTTCGAGCGAAACACCGTTGCGCCCGCTGCTTGAAACACTGTTGCGTGCACCGCCAAGCTGTACTTGGTCAGGTGAGGATACTGCACCGCAGCAAGCACAGCTTAGTGGTGCACGCAAAGCGCCAAGTGGATGGTTTGGGAAGGCACTTAGGCGGACACTTCCCGCGGCAATACCGTTAGCAGCTCTGTTAAGGCTTCTATTAGGCCAGCCGTTGCTTCCTGCCGCTGTGCCTCGGTAGACGCTTCAGCTTCTACTGTTTCCAGGTAGGGGGCCACGGCGGCAGCTCCCACCAGGCGCAGCGACGGGCGCAGCTTGTGCGCCACCGCAGCCACAGCAGGCCAGTCGGCCGCTGCTAAGGCAGTGCGCAGGTCGGCGATACTGCCGGGCGTGTTGGTGTGAAACGACGCCAGAATGCGGTTCATGAACACGGTGCTGCCGTGCGCCGTTTGGTGCAGCAGCGCCAGGTCGAAGAGCGGCGCCTCGGCGGTGGCAGCTGGTGGCGTGGCATCTTCGGGCGCCGCAGGGACGGGGTTCTGCGCTTGCAAAGAAGCCAGTGGCGGTACGGCTACCGGCACGGCAACCACGTCCACGAGCGGCTCGGTCACGCCGGCCATTAGCGAGGCAATTTTACTGAGCAGCTCTGCTTCGTCGAATGGTTTGGGCAGGGTGTCGTTCATGCCCGCCGCGGCGTACTTCTCGGCATCGGCCCGAAAGGCGTTGGCGGTGAGGGCCAGGATGGGGGTAGCGGCCTTGACGGGGTTGGCGTGCGCGCGAATGCGGGCTGTGGCCTCCAAGCCGTTCATGCCGGGCATTTGGATGTCCATGAGTACCACGTCGTAACGGTATTGTTCGAACAACACCAAGGCCTCGATGCCGCTGGCCGCCTCGTCTACCACCACGCCGTGGCCTTCCAGCAGCAGCTGGGCTACTTCGCGGTTCACGGGGTTGTCTTCCACCAGCAGCACGCGGGCGCCGCGCACAGCGGCCTCCTGCACCGGGGCCGAGGGGGCCAGCGCGGCTTGTCGGTCTTCGGCGCTGGCCTTGGGCAGGGTGGTCACGAAGGAGAACGAGCTGCCCTTGCCCGGCTCGCTCTGCACCGTGAGCTTGCCGCCCATCTGCGAAACCAAGGCCCGGCTGATGCTCAGCCCCAGGCCCGTGCCGCCAAACTGCCGGGTGGTGTCGGCGTAGGCTTGGGTGAATTCCTGGAAGATGCTCTCCAGCTTGTCGGGCGCAATGCCGATGCCGGTATCGGTCACCCGAAACTCGGTGGTGAGCGTGTCGTCGGTTTCGCTCACGTAGTAGCCGCCCACCGTCACGGTGCCGCCCGCGGGCGTAAACTTGATGGCGTTGGAGAGCAGGTTAATCAGAATCTGGTTGAGGCGGTAGGAGTCGCCCAGCACCCAGGGGTGGGGGCAGGAGTCGCGCAGCAGCGTGCCCAGCACCCGGATGCCTTTCTCCTGCGCCTGCATCACCAGCGGTTGGGCCGCCTTGCCCATCGAGTCGCAGAGGTTGAAAGCCGCCTGGTCCAAATCGAGCTTGCCCGACGTGATTTTGGCCATGTCCAGCACGTCGTTCACCACGCTCAGCAAGTGCCGCCCCGAGTGCTGAATGATGGCCGTATAGTTAAGCTGCTGTTCGCTGAGGCCCGTTTTGGCCAGCAGGCTGGTCATGCCCAGCACGCCGTTGAGCGGGGTGCGGATTTCGTGGCTCATGTTGGCCAGGAAGTTTTCGCGGGCCGTGGCGGCGGCTTCGGCGGCTTGTTGGGCTAGCTTCAGGTCGGTGATGTCGGTGCTCACCCCCAACACCTGGGCGGTGCCGTCGGCCAGCACCAGCGGGCAGCGCACGCTTTGGAACCAGCGCACTTCGCCGTTGGCCAGCTTCACCGAGGCCGTGATGGTGAGGGGCTGGCCCGTTTGCAGCACCTTTTGGTCGGCTTCGGCCGATATTTTAAGCTCTTCTTTGGTAAGGGCTGCTTCCATGGTCTCCGTCTCGGCCAGCCCGCTGATGTGGCGGCGCAGGGCCTTCATGCCAGCATTTTCGAACACCGTGTGGCCTTCCGCGTCGCGTACCCAAATCAGGTTGGGGTTGAGGTCGAGCACGAGGTTGGTGAACGACTGCTGGGCCAGCACCTGCGCTTCGCTGTCCCGGCTGCGCACCTCGGCCTGCCGCCGGATGGTGATGTCGAGTCCGTAGCACATCATTTCGCGCAGCACCCCGTCGGGCCCGAAGACAGGTTGGTAGTAGCACAGCCAATACAGGGCAATTTCCCCGTTCTCGCCCGGCCACCGCTCTTCCCAGTTCACCATTTCGCGGGTGGTCACGGCGCGTTCAAACAAGCGCCGCCGCCGCGCGGCCAGCTCCCGGGGCAAGCCAATGGCGGCCGCATGCTCGGCAAACGTGAGGCCGACGCGGGCTTGTCGCTTGGCGGGGTCGGGCTCGGCGTAGCGGTTTAGGTAGCGGTAGCGCTGGTCGGGGTCGAGCACCGTCACCACCGCCGGCAAGTGGGCCAGAATGGCCTCGTAAAACTCGCGCTGCTCGCGCACTTCCTGCTCGGCCCGGCGCTGGGCCGTCACGTTGGTAAGGTAAAGCATGGCGTAGGCCTCCTCGACCACCGGCACCGTGAACAGCAGGTAGTATTCGCCATCGGCCATGATTTCCCGATTGACCACCTCGCCGGTTCGCAGCGTCTGTACGGCGGCGTGTACTAGCTGCGGTCGCACCCGCGACGGCCCCGTGCTCAGCACCTCCTGCGCCAGCAGGGCGGCGGCCGGGTTGGAGAGCAACAGTTCGCCGGCGCCGTTCAAGCGCAGAATGGGGTTGGGGTTTAGCTCCGGGATGCGGCTCACCGACTTCAGGCGGGCCGCCACGGCTTCGGCTTGCTCGCGGCGGGCGCGTTCGGCCAGCACCAGGGCTTGTAATTCGGTAGGGTCGGTAGGTAGGGTAGCGTTCACAGTCATAGCATCACAAAGATGCTAGACAATAAACAGAACGCTACGCGAAGGCCTGCGGCTCAATGAGGAATGAAGAGTTGTCATTGCGAGGCCGCAGGCCGTGGCAATCCGTCCTGGTCTCAGCGACTCACTTTCTGTTGTGATAAACCTACACAAAAAGCCCTGGCAGGCACGAATCCGGCAATGCTCCGTGCCGGGGTCGTGCCTGTCAGGGCTTTTCACAATAGTAGGCTAGTCGCTGAGACCGGGACGGATTGCTTCGCTGCGCTCGCAATGACAAGGCTTCATTCCTCATCAAGCCGCAAGCGCTACAGCTCTTTGCGCAAGCGGGCCACCGGAATGTTGAGCTGCTCGCGGTACTTGGCCACGGTGCGGCGGGCAATGTTGTAGCCGCGGGCGTTGAGCATTTTTTCCAGCTTGTCGTCGCTGAGTGGCCGCTTTTTGCTTTCCTTGCCAATGAGGTCTTTCAAAATGCTCTTCACCTCGCGGCTGCTGGCGTCCTCGCCCGAGTCGGTGGCAATGCCTTCGGAGAAGAAGTATTTAAGCGGGTAAATGCCAAATTCCGTCTGGACGGATTTGGAGTTCGCTACCCGGCTCACCGTCGAAATATCCATGCCGATGCGCTGGGCGATGTCCTTCAGAATCATCGGCTTGAGTTTGCCCTCGTCGCCCTCGGCAAAGAAGTCGCGCTGCAGCTCCACAATGGCGTTCATGGTGCGCAGCAGCGTGTTTTGCCGCTGCCGGATGGCGTCGATAAACCACTTGGCCGAATCCAGCTTTTGCTTGACGAAGGTCACGGCCTCCTTCATTTTCTGGTCCTTCTTGGCCGCCTTGTCGTAGGTCCGGAACATCTCGGTGTAGGCCGGGCTCACGCGCAGCTCGGGGGCGTTTCGGGCATTCAGGGTCAGGTTGAAAACGCCGTTGTCATTCGTCAGAATGAAGTCCGGCATCAGGTATTGCGTCTTGCCCAGCCCGCTGGGGCCGCTGCCGCCCGGCTTGGGGTTCAGCTTCAGAATGACGTTGATGGCTTCTTTCAGCTCCTCGTCTTCCAGGTCCAGTTTCTGCTGAATGCGCGGGTAGTGCTTCTTGGTGAATTCGTCGAACGTCTCCGTCAGGATGCGTTCGGCGTTCACCGTGTTCTCGTCCTGGGGCCGGCGTTCCAGTTGCAGCAGCAGGCATTCGGGCAGGTCGCGCGCGGCAATGCCGGGCGGGTCGAAGCCCTGCACCACGCGCAGCACGGCCTCAATTTCGGGCACGGTTACTTCCAGGTTTTGCGAAAACGCCAGGTCGTTGGCAATGGCCGAGAGGTCGCGCCGGATGTAGCCGTCGCCGTCAATGGACCCGATGAGCTGCTGGCCGATGGCCTCCTGCCGCTCGTCCAAGTCGGCAAAATGCAGCTGGTCGAGCAGCGAATCCAGCAGCGAGCCGCTGGTGTCGGCCAGGGGCGTGTCGCGCTCCTCTTCCTCGCCGGGGCCGTCGCCCTGCATCTTATAGCCGGCTATTTCGTCGTCGTTGAGGTAGTCGCTCAGGTCGAGGTCGGTGTTGTCGGGGGCGTCGTCGGCGGGGCTGTCGTCTTTCGGCGCGAGGTCGGGCTCGGGCATCTCGTCGGCCATTTCCGGGGCGTCGCGGCGGTCGTCGAAGTCCTCGTCCAAGGTGTTTTCGTCGTTGTCGAGGCTGGCGTCGGGGTCGTCCGAGTCGTCGCTGTCATCGTCGCGGTCCAGCTCTTCGGGCTCGTCGGGCTCGTCCTCTTCCAGGGCCGGGTTTACCTCCATTTCCTCTTTGATGCGCGTTTCCAGCTCAGCCGTAGGGATTTGCAGCAGCTTAATAAACTGAATCTGCTGCGGGCTAAGCTTTTGCGAGAGGAGCTGTTTGAGGTCGAGGCGTTGCATAATGCACGAAAATACGGAAAGACCGGGCCGGCGGTCAATTTTACTAAGGTTGCGCTTGAAAAGTTGAGGGCAGAACGAGTACCGCGAAATTTCATTTCGCCCCGCGCCGGGG